>JAKPNC010000166.1 GCA_029548585.1 bacterium
AAATGCCCAGGTAAAGGGGGAAGTCCTTTGGTTCGTAAATAGTGCTCAGGATCTTTATGAGGCTTATAAATATGAAGCTTGCCCCGAATCCGACCATGGCCCTGGTAAAATATAGCATGGAGGGGGAGTAGGAAAATGGGAATAAGATTGAGCTTACGCTGAGAAAGACGCTTCCCAAAAAAAATGTTTTGAATCCTCCGAAACGATCTGAAGCAATCCCTGCAAGGATTTGCATGGAACCGTAAGCAAGAAGGGTGATTGACCCCAGGCCGGTTACCGCTTTGCCAGAAAGGGAGAAGATAGACTGCAGCTCGTCAAAGATTGTTCCCGGAATTGCGACTCTCTGGAAGTAAGAGAAGAAATAGAGGCTGTTTGCTGAAAGAAGTATAATGAATTTACTCTTGTTATTCATGATGAAGATCCTGTGTTTTTTATCGTGCCGGCTAAAATCCGGTTGGCCTGCGGGAAGCCGGAGCCTATTCTTCAGCCCTGAATAAAACGGTTGGAAGACGGGCGATTGAAAGGCTGTCTATCTCTCTGACAGCCTTCTGAACCGAATGTTCCGTGGCAACATGGGTCATGATTACAACCGGCACCGCATAATTCCTGTTTTCTTCCTTTTGAAGGACTGATGCGATGCTTATTCCGTTCTTGCCGAGTATATCGGTAATAAGCGCAAGGGTTCCGGGCCGGTCAGGGACGGTAAACCTCAGGTAATATTTTGTTCTTATATCAGACATGCTGCAGATGGCAATCTTTTCGTTTTCGTAAAGCAAAGGGGATCCTGCCGGTTTTTGCCCGGCAAGTTTTATGCCTATGTCCACCACGTCGGCCAGGGCTGCGCTCGCGGCGGCGCTGCCTCCGGCACCCTCGCCGTACATCAGGGATTTGCCTATCATGTCGCCTTCCATGTAAACTGCGTTGTAGACGTCTTCCACGTTTGCAAGAAGGTGTCCCACGGGCAGGAAAGTCGGATGCACCCTGAGTTCAAGGTTCTCCTTGAATTTCTTGGCGATGGCAAGAAGCTTTATTCTGTATCCGAAATCCCTTGCGAAATTTATATCTATGGCATCAAGGTTCCTTATGCCGGCCGTAAAGATGTTTTTCCACGATACTGTTTTGTTGAAAGCCAGGCAAGAGAGAATGGAAAGCTTGTGTGTCGTATCGAGCCCTTCTATGTCGAGAGTCGGATTTGCTTCCGCGTACCCGAGAGATCCTGCCTTTTCCAGGGCTTCCTGAAAGCTTTCGCCATGAAGAGACATCCTGGTCAGGATGTAATTGGTAGTTCCGTTAAGTATCGCCATTACCTTTGTTATGTTATTCCCGATGAAGCTTTCCCTGAGGGTTTTTACTATGGGAATTGCGCTTGCCACGCTTGCTTCGAAACCGAGGTGCACCCCTCCGTTGCTTGCAAGGCTGAAGAGCTCCCTGTTTTTCCCCGACAGGAGAGCCTTATTGGCCGTGACAACTGATTTGCCCCGGGAAAAAGCTTTCTTTATGAAAGAATAAGCCGGTTCCATTCCTCCTATGAGTTCAACCACGATGTCGACGTTTTCATCGGACAGTACTTCTTCCGGATCCCTTGTGTATGAAGGATGCCGTCCCTTTTTCCCGCCCATGTTCCTGTCTGCAACTTTCAGGAGGACGAAATCAATGCCGGTTTTTTCCCTGACAGAAGCCCGCTTACGCTTGAAATGGCTTATGAACCGGCTTCCCACAGTTCCGCATCCTATCACTCCGATGCCTATGGAATTATTCTTTTTCATATCAGTGGTAAATGCTTGGAGGGATTGTATCCTTGGGCAATTTCCTGGAGGCGAAAAAAAGCTCGTTGCGCAGGTTCTCGATGAGATACTCATCCTCGGAGGCATCGAGATTGCGTTTCTTTCTGAGGATGATTCCTTTGTCAAGAAATGACTTGCTGGCCATGTAGTTATACTTTGGCATCTCATCCTTCTTAATTTTCATGGCATATTCCCTTGCCAGCTTAAGAAGCACACTGTACTCGTTTTCGTAGGTGGTTTCAAGTATTGAGTTGCGCATTTTTGCCAGCTCAGGCCACCCGGGAATCCTAAGTGTTTCGCTTCTCACGTATGAATAAAGAAAAATATCCTTAGATTTCTCCTTAAGGTCCCTGAGGCGGGACATGTAATTGCGCACATCTATCATGTGAAGTATCCTGTCAATCTCCGAGGTGTCAAAACCGTGCTCCCTGGCAAGGAGGTAGGCTTTTTCAGCCAGTTCCCTTACTTTTGCGAAGTTGCCCCTGTTGAAGAACTGTTTCATTTCCCCGATCAGGGCGAGGAATTCCTTCCTCTTCTCCTCGAGGAGCTTTCTCAGTCTTTCCCTTTCAGCCTCTTCAAGCCGTCTCTGCTCTTCGAGAGCGAGTTGTTTCTCTCTCTCCCGGGTGTACTTCATGTAGAAATTAAGGCCGACAGCCCCAAGTATGACCAACGATAAGACTATCAGTAAGCCTGCCTTCTTTTTCCTGCCGGTCTTTTTCTGAAGGATTTTTTTATCTTCCATAATAAATAATTTTAACACCTGAAGTTTTTTTGTTCAAGAGAAAAATTTGCAATCGGAAGATTATGGCATTCTCATACTGCCCGGATTGAAATAAAGGCCGCCCGCTTTACATTACCCTGACCGGCAGGGTATGATAATAAGAACTATCATGAGAAAGATGCTTTTTGCCAGCACGAAAGGTGGGATACCTCCGGTTACTTTCAGGGAGGCGCTGCTCGAAGGCCAGCCAAAGGATTACGGGCTTTACATGCCCGTTTCCATCCCCTCAATACCCGCAGAAGAGATTGAATCCTTCAGAAGGATGGAATATCGGGATATTGCTTACCGGGTCATATATCCCTACGTTGAAGGCTCAATCTGTCCCGGAGCTCTCAAGAATATTCTGAAGGAGATATATGATTTCGATATACCCCTTCAAAGAGCGGGAGAAAACCTGCATCTTCTCTGGCTGACCCGGGGACCGACCGCTTCCTTCAAGGATTTTGCTGCAAGGTTCATGTCAGGGATCATAGGGTATTTTGCCATGGAGGATAATGCGGAGGTTACTATCCTTGTAGCCACATCCGGGGATACGGGAGGAGCCGTGGCAAGGGCGTTCGGGGGAAATAAGAACGTGAAGGTTGTCATCCTTTTTCCAGAAGAGGAAGTGACGCCTGTGCAGAGAAAGCAGATGACAACACCTGGCAGAAACATAATCCCGTTTGCCGTCAGGGGGAAATTCGACGATTGCCAGGCCATGGCCAAAAGAGCCTTCAATGATCGGTCCCTTGGCCGTTATAACCTGGTATCCGCAAATTCCATAAATTTCGGCAGGCTTCTGCCCCAGGCCGTTTATTACTTTTATGCCTTTTCGAGGATGGATAAGGAAAAGGTTGTTTTTTCAGTGCCTTCAGGAAATTTCGGGAATCTCATGGGAGGTCTCCTTGCAATGAAGATGGGGTTGCCGGTCGAAAAATTCATTGCGGCGGTCAACCTAAATGACGAGTTTCCTTCTTTTCTTGAGACCGGAACTTACAGGGCCGTGGTGCCTTCAAGGCAGTGCAGTTCCAACGCAATGAATGTTGGGCATCCGAGCAACCTTGCCCGCCTGGTCAGCCTGTACGGGGGGCTCATGTCCGATGAGAGAGACCGTGAAGGAAATGTCACTAAAAGGGGAGCGCTCCTGGTCAATCCAGATATGGAAAAGATGCGTAACGACCTTATTTCTTACTCCATCGGCGAGGATGAGGCCGACCGGACTATCGTGGACTTCTGGCATGAGAAGGCCATTCTTCTTGAACCTCACGGTGCGGTTGCAGTTTCGGCGGCGCGCAGGTACAAAGGCGCCCGGCAGGTCATATCCATTGAAACTGCCGACCCGGCAAAATTCCCCGTGAAAATAAGGGAGCTTCTCGGGATTGACCCTCCCGTGCCTGAGAGCCTGAGGAGTATTGATGGCCTGGAAGAGAAATATTATATCCTGGATAACGATTACGATATTTTCAGGGAAAAGTTCACCGGGATGCTTTCGTGAAAGGTTTTAATGGGGCGGTCAGGCAAATCTGCCCCGGGAGAAATTGAAATGGGCGGGAAAAGGGTGTGCGTAACGGTACCTGCAAGCATAGGAAACGTGGGCAGCGGATTTGATTGTGCAGGTTTGAGCCTGAAATTTTACAACCGGTTCCTGGTAGAGAGGAGCCGTGAAGATTGCATGAAGTTTCTTTACAATGGTTCCCGCACAGCCGAATCGAAAACTCTCGGTCTCTTCATGAAGGCCTTCAACGCAGGGCTCGGGCACCTCGGGGAGAAGCCTTTCCATGCGTCCGTGGAGGTTGTCAACAGGATACCCTTCAGGAGAGGATTTGGAAGCAGCGGCACTGTAATACTCGCCGGCATAATAAGCGCTTTTGCATACTGCGGGCACAGGATCAGGAGGCATGATATTCTCGATATTGCCGTTCCCATAGAAGGACATGCGGACAACCTGGCGGCATCCCTTTACGGAGGGTTTGTCCTGTCTTCCCTGCAAGGGGGATCGGCCAGGGTTGTGAGCGTACCTGTCGGGGATGAGCTGAGGGTTGTTTCCCTTATTCCCGCTGAAGGCCTTTCAACTTCGGAGGCAAGAAGAATATTGCCGGAAAAGGTTGAGATGCAGGATGCAGTTTTCAATCTTTCGAGAATCGGATTTCTGTGCATGTCATTTGCCCTGAAGGATGCGTCTCTTCTCGGGCACGGTCTGAGGGATATTCTGCACCAGCCTTACAGGAGCCGGCTCATGCCGCATCTCGAAGAGCTTCTCTCCTATGATGCCGGAGGCAGGGTACTCGGCGCCTGCCTGAGCGGTGCAGGTCCTTCAGTTGCCTTTTTCACGCTTAAGGGGCATGAAAAGCAGGTTGCGCGCGATATAGAAAGGAAGGCATTTGAAATGGGAGTGAAGGGTTGCGTGCGAATATTCAGGCCGGGCGGCATGACCTCGTGGAAAGTTTCCTGCCAATAGTGTATAATAATCTCTATCCTATAACCTTACCAGGATTGCAGGAAGTTTAATGGGCTTATCACTTAGGACAGGCATGGGGCGGGGTAAACAATGTACATAATAATAGTGGGTTGCGGAAGGATAGGTTCTCACCTGGCGAAACTTCTCCAGGACGACCATAATGTTGTCGTGGTGGACAAGGAAGAGAAGAACCTGCAGAAACTTGGTGAAAATTTCAACGGTATAGCCATGGTGGGAGACGGGGTTGACCTGGAGATCCTCAAGGAAGCCGGAATTGAGAAGGCGGATGCCCTTGCCGTGACAACCAGCAATGATAATACCAACATTGTCATCTCCCACATTGCAAAAAGGATATTCAACCTTTCGAAAGTGGTTTCGAGGGTCTCCGATACCGGCAAGGACGAGATATACAGGAACCTCGGTGTTGATTCCGTGAACAGCACGGCTATTTTCGCCACTCTCATAAGGGAAAAGATAATAGAAAGTAATTTTACGACCTACGTGTTTGAAAGCGACAGGGTTACCATCATTGAGATAAAGAATAACGGGGATTTTGTCGGCAAGAAGGTAAAGGATCTCAATATTCCCGGGGATTTTCACGTTGTTACCCTGGTAAGGAATAATGATGCCATTATCCCGGACGAGAATGCTGATATATGCGCAGACGATCTGATAGTAGGAATAGTCCGTCTTGCAAGTCTCAGGAATGTCAAAAAGATACTTGGAATAAAATAATGAACATAATAATAGTAGGCGGCGGGAATGTCGGTTACCACCTTGCCGAAAGGCTGAGTGCGAGCAATTACATAGTGCTCATAGAAAAGAGTGTTGAAACGAGTAAAAAGCTTGCCGAGAGCTCGAATATCCTTGTTATCCAGGGCGATGGCTGCAACCCGAACGTTCTCAAGCAGGCTGGTGTCAGCAAGGCAGACGTTGTTGCAGCGGTCACCGGCAGCGATGTCGACAACCTCGTCGTATGCCAGATAGCAAAGGAGATATTCAAGGTCAAGAGGACCGTTGCCAAGGTTAACGATCCGAAGAACGAAAAGATTTTTTACCAGCTGGGTGTTGACGTCGCAATAGGAAGTACAACAATTATAGCCAAGGTCATAGAAGATGAGGTGAGTTGGGACGATATAATAACCCTTTTTACTTTCAAGAAAGGCAACCTTTCAATTGTCAGGGTTGACCTGCCTGAAGATTCCCCGGCCATTAACATGCCCATGGACAAGATAGAGCTTCCTCCGGATTCTGCAGTCCTGGCGGTGATCCGGAACGGAGACATTGTTGTGCCAAAGTCCGATTATGTCCTGAAAGAGAAGGACGAAGTCATAGCGATAACCAAGATGGAAAACGAATCGACCCTTTTCCGGTCTTTTATCGGGGAGGTTGAAGAAGAACAATGATAGAAAAGATAATTAAATATCTCAAGATTTTTTACAGGGGAATCATCGGGATAACAATAGAGCTTATTTATCCGCTTATCACTTTCTTTGCCGCCGCCATTATGTCTTTAGCGATCTACCTGTCAACAATGGGTCTAAAATGATACCACAATTTTCCCGCGAGGATGTACACTCTATTCTGTATTACCTGGGAAAGATTATCACCGGCTTGGGCATAGTGATGCTGATACCCCTCTTTGTAGGCATCGCCAACAAGGAGTGGGGACCGTGCGTTAATTTTATTATCACTTCGCTGTTCTGCATCTCCATAGGAAATATTTTTTACCTCAGGTATCCCGCAGAAGTAGACCTGAACTGGCGGCAGGGGATGAGTCTTGTCGCAATATCCTGGCTTTTGGCAATGTTTTTGGGTTCTCTTCCACTTTTCCTCTCAGGACATTACAATAGCTATCTCGATTCCTGTTTCGAGGCGATGAGCGCTTTTGCCACCACCGGCCTTGTTCTTGTAAACGATCTTGACCACATGGCCTATTCCTACAATTTCTGGAGGCACTTAATGTGTTTCATAGGCGGCCAGGGGATCATTCTTGTTGCCATGACGCTCTTCGTCAAGGGTGGAAGCGCCTTTAAGGTTTACGTGGGGGAGGGCAGGGATGAGAAGATAATGCCGAATTTAGCCCAGACCGCAAAATTCATATGGCTGGTCAGCTTCACTTACCTTCTTATCGGTACCGCTATACTGACCATTATCAATCTCGTCCGCAACATGTCTTTCGGACGGGCTTTATTCCACGGGGTATGCCTTTTCATGGCAGGGTGGGACACCGCAGGTTTCGGCGTCCAATCCCAGAACGTCCTCTATTATCATTCTCCGGCAGTTGAGCTTGGGACTGCCATGATTTGCCTGCTGGGCGCCATAAACTTCGGGGTGCATTACGCCGTCTGGACGGGAAAGCCGAAGGAATTGTTGAAAAACTACGAACTTAAGGTATACATATTCAGCATACTGGCCCTTTTTGCAATCATATCTGTTGCTTTTATGCGCATGTTTCCTTTCCCCGGATACCTTTCCTTTTTCAGGATTTCTTTTTACCATCTGATATCGGCACATACCGGCGTGGGATATGCGAGTGTTGCCATCTCTCATTTTACAAGGTACTGGCCCGCTCTCGCTTTGTTAGCTCTCATCCTTGCCATGGGATTCGGGGGCAGCACTTCATCCACCTCCGGAGGAATAAAAATACTCAGGCTGGGTATTTTCTTCAAGGGAGTAAAAAAGGAAGTAAGGAAGCTGACTTCCCCGGAGTATTCGATCATCGTAGAAAGATTCCATCACATAAGGGATATAACGATCGAAGAGAATTCCGTGAAGATGTCTGCCATTATAATTATTCTTTACACTGTTCTTTACATCTCCGGGGCGATGTTCGGACTTTTTTACGGGTATCCTTTCCTCCCGTCTCTTTTTGAATCAGTTTCCGCCGCTGCAAATGTGGGCCTGTCGATGGGGATAACTTCTCCTTCAATGCCCGACGGCCTGAAGGTTGTTTACATCATACAGATGTGGATGGGAAGGCTTGAATTCATTTCTGTTTTCGTGCTTTTCAGGTTTATCCTGTCCCTTAAAAGCCCGCAGTGAGAACCTGCGGAAAGTGGAAAAAAGTGAGAATGAAAGTATTGATTCTTATTGCTTGTTCTATGTTGGTTTCGTTCACAGCCCTGTCTTTTGATCTTATTTCTCTCAGGGAAGTCTTTGACAAACCGGGATCTTTCGAGGGACGTGAAATTGCTTTTGAAGGAGAAGTTGTCGGTGATTTCATGTCCGAAGGAGAAGGATTCTGGGTAAATGTGAGGGATGGAAATTATTTTATCGGGGTTTTCATATCCGCCGGTGACAGGGCCAGGATAAAAAAGCTTGGCAGGTACAGGGTAACGGGAGACAGGGTAAAGGTTTCAGGGATTTTCTACCAGCATTGCAGGGAGCATATCGGAGAAAACGATGTCCATGCCAATGTGTTGGAAATTGTCAGGGCAGGGGAAGATCAGGATGAAGAGATTGACCCTGTCAAGGTGATAGTCAGTTTTGCCCTCGGGATGGTGACGATACTTTTTCTTGTCTATTCACATCGCAGAGAACCCCTGCAAGATACCTCCGGAAAGCTTTAGTTATTTCTGCAGTCATGACAAGACCGAGGTTTTCCCCGCCGGATTTAATTAGTACGGGCTTATTCGTTATCGTTCTTCCCACGAGGAAACCTTTCTTCTTCCCGCTTGCGCTTCTCATAAATACAGGCAGTTTTTTCCCGAGATATCTTTCATTCCTTGAAAGAGATATTGAGTCCTGTATGCTGAGTATGGTTTTGTGACGGTTTTCCTTCTCGTCCGAAGAAACGGTCTCTTTCATCATGGATGCGGGAGTTCCGGGTCTGTTGGAGTACTTGAATACGAAGAGGTCATCGAAACTTATCTTTTCTATGGCCCTGCACGTTTCATCAAAATCACTCTTTTTTTCACCCGGGTATCCCACTATGATATCCGAGGTAATGTTAATATCCTGAAACGCTTCCCTTGCTTTATCCACTATACGCATGTATTTTTCCAGGGTGTACTTCCTGTTCATAAGTGCGAGGATCCTGTCTGATCCGGACTGCATCGGAAGATGAAGGTGTTTGTACAGCCTGGGCATTGTCTTGAAAAGGCCAATCAGTTTTTCCGGAATGTCCTTTGGATGGGAAGTGGTAAAGCCGATGCGCGTTATTCCCCCGATTGATTGTACCTTTTCAAGCAGAGAGGAAAAATCCGTTTCCGTGCCTCTGCCGTATTCATTTACGTTCTGTCCCAGGAGAGTGATTTCGCGCACACCCTTTTCTGAAAGCCATTCTATCTCTTTGAGAATCGTTTCCGGAGGCCTGCTTGCAAGTTTTCCCCTCGTAAATGGAACCACACAGTAAGAACAGAAGTTTTCACAACCCTTTGTGACGGTTATGCAGGCTGAAAGGGAGCTGTCCGGCGGGTGGAAAACTTCCAAAAATGGATCGGCACAGTCTCCCGTAAAAGACTGCCTGCCGCCTTTCTCAAGTATTTCAGGCAAATCCTTATAATTGTTCGGCCCGCAGACAATATCAAGAAACCTGTGCTTTTTCAGGAGGTCGGGGCCGTAAAGGTTGGCCATGCAGCCTAAAAGGCAGATTTTCGTACCCTTTTTCCTCAGCGGCTTCTGGGTGCTGAGAAAAGCAAAAGCACGGTCTTCCGCGCTTTTCCTGACACTGCAGGTATTTGCAATTATGTAATCGGCGTCTTCCGGTTCTTCCGCCCTTGAATAACCATGTTTCAGAAGCAATGCCTCCAGTTTTGCCGAATCATAATCGTTCATCTGGCATCCGTAAGTTTTTATGTAGAATCTTTTATTCTGCTTTGACATTTTGTCATCCATGGGATATAGAATCGGAAATAGCGCAAACCCATTATATCTCTCCCCCCTTGCTTTAATCATCTTCCCATGCATGTCCGGCGCAGCCTTGGGAAAGAGGGGGATTGAAGGGGTGATGGGTTATTAAAGTGATTCCGTTTGTATCAGTTATGAAAGCGGCACACCGTTGATGCCCTTGTATTAAGTCTCGCTCTTGCTTCCAGGGCCATGTCAGCCCCGGGAAAGGTGCAGTTCAAAAATATTAAAGGATATATTAACGGTTCGCCTTGGCAGACTTCTCCGCCCTGGTTTCGGCGAAGCACGAAAGCTGTCTTACCTATGGCAATTCCAAATTCCGGCATTGGATCTTCCTTTCATTTGCCGGTCCTTTCAATAAAAAGTTTATTCGGCTTTCTTTTGCAGAATCTGGACGTCGTCAATGTATGCCCCGTTATTGCTGGATATGGCAAGGGTGGCCCCTGAGATTTTTTCGACATTGGCTCCCTTTTCGGGGATTTCGAGAATGCCGGTTATCTTTGTCCACTCCGCATTAGTCTTACCCGAGAAAGATATGGAACTGGCAAATGACATTTTGTTCTTGTCATTCAATCCGTAAAGGTAGAAATGTGCCGATACGGGTTTCATTCCGGGATCTTTTGCATAGAAGGTGATCTCATATTTTTCTCCCGGAGAGACTTCCGATACCTTTCCTGTTGAAATGTGTCCCCTTATGAAAACCGAGTTATTGCCACCGTGTGCAAGGGCAGGATCGGTTACAAGCCGGTATTCGCCGTTAATGGTTTTTACGCCGGAGTTTGTTTTCCATGATACGGGAAAGACTAAAGGCGTATCGAATTTCCATCCTGCATTCGTGAGTATTTCGGTATATCCGGATTTCTGGTCCATTATCTGGGTTTCTTCAAACCCTCCGTTTACAAGGTTTTCCATCGCCATTCCTGAAGCGGCAATAAAAAGAAACGCACAGATTTCAAGCGCCATAAACGTTCTTTTCCCTGTCATGAAATCCTCCATGGTTATTTTTCGGCGAGTTCAATAATCCTTTTAACGAGAGCTTCTTCCATCCCGGGGGCGTAAGGGCCGGGAAATCCCTGGAAGAAAAAGAAGCAGGCTTCGTATCCGCCGTCTTTCAATCCCTGAGCCGAAGGGATGTATCCTATCCTCCTGTTGCTGTTTGAAATTGTTACGGCCAACGGAAGGCGTTTCTTTATCTTCAGCCCTATCTCGGACATGGTATCCCCGGGAAATGCAACCAGGGATAAAGGACCTATCCTGAAAACCTGGATGTCTCCTTCGACTTCAGCCTTGATATCCTCCTTTTTCAGTATCCTTTCCTTCCACATTTCCTTCCATTTCATTTCGTGTTCCATGGGCGGGTTGCCTGCCCTTAATCTTCTCACGAGTTCCGGAAAATTTCTTTCGAGGGATTCCACGTCTCTGGCAACCAGCCTTTCGTCGAGAGGAAACGGGAATTGGATAAGACGGCCTTCGATCTTATCAGCCCTGATGTCTGAATTAATGCTTTTCCTGCGGGAATCCTCTATTGCCTCTATTGTCCCGGCGGCAAGAAGCCTTCCCATTCTCCTTATGTCTTCAAAATCCCCCGCCCTGAACTCTGTCCTGTCCTCATTGAGAAGAGCCGGTCTTACATCACCGCTGCAACCGTTGGTGAAAAGAGCAGTTGCCCCGGGGTAGAATCTCTCGAGTTCTGACTGGGCGGCTCCGGGATATTCGGCGGTTATATCGTAGATCTTGTTGGAGACGGTGGTTGGGTGGCACCCGTAATTGAAAAGGATGGCATGAGGGGTGCCGGGATTTTTTTCAAAGGAGAGAACTGAAACTTCCCTGTCTGCAGGCCCGTCGGGATCCGGCCCTCCGATCGTTCCGTCCGGATTCTTTTTCCTCCTGTTGATGGATCCGATGTTTATCTCCTTTTTGCCAAAAACAAGGCTTACCTTTTCTTCGCATGACATGGCTTCCCTGACGGCTCCGGCGGCCTGTTTTGCAAGAAGGGCGGTATAACCCGGGATGTAGTTTTCATTCAGCTTGCCATCCGGCGGCGGCAGTACGAAGGGTCCGCTGTGGGTGTGCGAAGCGCATATCATTACCTGGTGTGGAAGCAGGCCTGTCCTGGCCTTGATTTCTTTCCATGCCATGTTGACGGTATCAACGGAAAAACCAAGGAGGTCTGCAGTGATAATGACAACCCGGTCCGATCCGTTGCTGATGCTCAATACCTTCATGTACAGGGGGTCATGGACTTTTCCGCTCGGTTGATTTCGGCTTAGGTGTCCCTGGAGCCGGTATCCCAGGGGAGGGGTTATGTTGACCCTTGATACGCCTGCAAGAATCTTTTTATCCATTCTTATTCCTTTACTTTGTTTTCTGTTTTAGTGTACTTCATTTCCACGTTGTCAAAATATGTTCCGGTGACGCTTGATAAAGCCAGCACTACTGCATGGAGCTTTTTGCCATTTATGGCTTCGGGCAGGGTTAACTTCCATGTGTTTCTCGTCCATTCGGGCCTGGCAGTGGCAATGTAGTCGAGGGCACCTATGTTAATCGTCTTGCCTTCATCGGATTTACCGTAGCAGTATAAGTATATCCTTGCATTTTTCTGGTCGGGGTCCTTAAGGTCGAAGCTGATTTCAGCCTGGTCTCCCGCATTGACAGGCATGCTTTGCGCGAATGAAAAATGTCCCTTGATGTATATACAAACATTTCCTTCACTTGCCTGTGAAGGATCGTTGACCAGCCGGTATTCCCCGTTCCTGGTGTTGGCGATATTAATCTTCCATCCCACAGGGAAGACAATAGTGTCTTCTACCTTCCAGTCCCTTGACTTAAGAATGGCCGACATACTCTCAGCCTCTTTCCCAGAAAGAATCCTGGTTTTCTCAAAACTGCCGTTTGTTATCTGGGCCCGGGCTATTGCCGGAAACAATAGAGCAAACATAATTAAAACGGCTGCCTTTTTCATAATGTCATCTCCTTTTTGTCGTGATGCCACGGAGTCCTTTTGCCCGTGAACTCTTACCCGTTTTAGCATACTTGTCCGCCAAATTTTTAACTAAGGAGAAAAAGAACGGGCCATGCCCTTATCTGCCTTTACGGAATCTTATCATCTTATCAGGCTGATGTCAATTTTTGACGGGTCGGGATGTTTGATATGGCCGTGCATGCCAGGTTGCAGTGGCAGGCTTAAGCGCGGGGCAACGGAACTTTCTGCGGTCAATACGGGGCCGCCCCGAAGATGCAAATGAGTCTCTCACCGTATTCCCTTTACTCTATCTTACGGTACCCTGAACTGCTGTGTTTGCTGCCATTTAGCAGGGTTTATCCCTTGATAGCATAAGGCGTATCCGGTTTCCCTGTTATATATTCCCTTTCTCTTTCCCAAGAAGTATGGCATTGCCTATAACCGATACCGAAGAAACAGCCATGGCTATTTCCGCTACCACCGGATGCATGACTCCGAAGACCGCCAGGGGTATGGATACCGCATTGTAAAAGAAGGCCCAGAAGAGGTTCTGCCTTATTTTTCGAAAGGTTGCCCTGCTTAGTCTTATGGATGATATCACCGATCTAAGGTCGCCCCTCGAGAGGACTACGTCTCCTGTTTCTATGGCTATGTCGGTGCCCGTTCCCATGGCTATGCCGACGTCTGCCTGTTTCAGGGCAGGAGCGTCGTTTATCCCGTCTCCCACGAAAGCTACTTTCCCGTCTGCCTGCAGTTTTCTCACCATGTTCATTTTATCCCGTGGCATTACGTCCGCGAAAACCGTTTCTATCCCTGCCTGTTTAGCCATACCCCTGGCTGTTTTTTCGTTGTCTCCCGTCAACATAGCCACCTTGAATCCGAGATTCTTGAGTCTTTCAATCGTTTCTCCCGCCTCAGGCCTGATTGAATCGGCAATGGCTATGATTCCTGAGACCTTGCCACCGGAAGCTGAAAAGATGACAGTCTTCCCCTCTTTTTCAAGAAGCCCTGCTTCCTTTTCCAGGGCGGAGACCTGTATCCCTTCGGTTTCCATGAGTTTCCTGCTTCCTATGATATTCCTTTCTCCCCCGATAAAAGCTTCTGCCCCGAACCCGGTAAGAGTTCTGAACTTTTCGGAAGGGATAAGCGGAATGTTTTCTTTCTTTGCCTCTTCAGTGATTGCAAGCGCAAGAGGATGGCCTGACATGGTTTCGAGAGAGGCGGCGTTCTGGAGAAGCTTTTTCCTGTCACCGTCAAGAGGTATGACATCGGTTACCCTGGGCTTTCCCGATGTGATTGTGCCTGTCTTGTCGAAAAGTATCCACGATACCTCTTTCATGACCTGTATAGCTTCACCATTTCTGATAAAGATTCCCTTTCCTGCGCCTATCCCGGAGCTTACCATAAGGACCGTAGGGGTGGCGAGTCCCAGGGCGCAGGGGCATGCTATTACAAGAACAGCGATGGAAGCAAAAAGGGCCGGTTGCAGCCTTCCTGTTTCTACTCCTGCCCCCCACGGAAGGAATGAGAAAAAACTTTTTGCTGAAAACATGGCGCCGGGTAAAAAGAACCAGAGCAGGAAGGTTGAAAGTGCAAGCAAGAGTATGAAGGGGACAAATGCCGAAGTTATCCTGTCGGCGGCTTCCTGTATGGGGACTTTGCTTGCCTGTGCTTCCTCTACCATCTGTATCATGCGGCTGAGAAAAGTTTCCTTCCCAACCCTGACTGCCCTGATTCTGAGCATGCCGTCAATGTTTACCGTTGCTCCGGTTACCGTATCTCCCTTTTTCTTCTGGACAGGGATGCTTTCACCGCTGATCATAGATTCGTCAACACTGCTCTCACCGCTGACAACCATGCCGTCGGCCGGTATCTTTTCCCCCGGCCTGACTATCATTATATCCCCCGCCTTAAGGTCCGAGGCATCGATATTCCTTTCTTCACCGCCTGAAAGGATGGAAGCTTTTTTTGCCCCGAGGCTGAGCAGTTGCCCTATCTCTCTGCCCGCGCGCATCCTTGCACGGGCCTGGGCATACCTCCCTGAAAGGTGAAATGACATTATCATCGAGGAAATGGGCGCGTAATTTTCAACCGGGAAAAAGAGGCTAAAGATTCCGGAAAGAAATGAAATGCCCGTTCCGATTGATATGAGGGAATCCATGTTAAATGAAAGTTTCCTGATGGCCCTGGCTGCTGACAGGTGCGTTGCGCGGCCGCACAGGAATATTACGGGAACTGCTGCAATTATGTAAAAAATGTCGAGGGACAGGTTGCCGTGGAAATGGGGGATGAAGAGCATGGAGAGCAACATGGCCATGGCCGAAGGGAGCGTGAATATCCACGAATACGCAGCCAACCGCCTTGCTTTGAGGCTCTCTTCCTCTCCCGGGAAAGAGTTTACACGAGAGGCGTCAAGTTCAGTTGCCTTGTAGCTTCCGGCTTGTGAAACGGCCAGGATGATCTCATTCGCTTTTATGTCCGCGCCCTCGACGTAAAGCCTTTCCGCCGGGAAGTTGACCAGTACGGAGCCTACTCCATCTAACTTTGCGACTGCTCTTTCGATGTTCTTTGCGCAGGATGCGCAATGCATTCCTTCTATCCTGAATGACTTTTTCATTTTTTACCCTTGTCCAGGCCCCGTGCCTTATGTATAACGCCCTACATGTGATAATCTTACCTCCTGAATGAGCTTCCTGTATAGGCATCCGGATTTTGAGATTAAGGATAAAAGGGATAAAGTGCGATGAAAAAGGAGCTTAAAAGAGAAGGACTGCCGGTTTTTGCACAGATCATGGGAGAGCCGGATTGTACGCCCGTTAAATATCGCCAACTGGAAAAATAAAATATGCCTGGTTTAAAGCAACCGTTTTTCCGTGGGGGTGATGTCAGAAATGAAAGGAGCTCTTCTCTCCTGAAAGGTATTTCTTAAGGTTACTGTCAGATTGAATGTCCATGTTGGTGAAGAAAAGCCCGTAGCTCATTAACGAGTGAACACTTCTTCCATTGCTGATTTTGCATGGGCTGGCGAATGAGAGTTGCTGGTGGTGGTAAGGAAGGTTCATCCCGATAACGTACTCCAATTCCTCCTTCATAGGTTTCTGTGTTTCTATCCTGCATCCTCCGGGGCTAAGGTTTGTAACTATAACCCGTCTCTCTTCGTTTCTAAGGAATCCGTGATGGCAGGTTACAATGGCTGGAAGGGATGGCGTTTCAATCCTGGTATCATGCCTCTTCTCTTCACCCGTGTCCGTTTCGGGGGTTATGATTACCTTGTGGGGCGGCTGGAACCACATCTTACCTGAGATGAAGTGCTTTTTCCCATTAATGTCGAAAAAGATGCTGACCTTCTTCCCAATCTCCATTGCAGAGGTGACGCTTCCTTCCTTGATTTCAAAAAATATCTTTCCGTTTCTGTCTATTTCTATTATTCTTCCGCTGATGGACTTGTTTCCTATAAGGAGACTGACATTCGTGGCGCTTATTAAGTCTATCCTCATGCCATATTCTACCGGCTTTTTTTGTAAAGCGCAATTCTTCTTATTAATATCGCCTTGATCCTTTGACAGGCTGTAACATTGGTCCCGCATCCGTTCCGGATGAATCCGGCTTACACTCGCCCCGGGCAGGATTTTGAGCTTTTTTCCGCAAGGCAAAAAGAGGTGGCCGTTCATGGATTTTTACTCTCTTTTATGTTACAATTAAAACTTATTTCATGCTTTACAGATTTGTTTCATATAACTGTTTTTTGAGGGAAGATTCATAAAATGATAGTCAAGGTAAGAAAAGGTTATGAAATCGAAGGTTACCTGCTGGAGAATCTGGTGGGTTCTGGCGGTTTTTCATCCGTGTACAGGGCCAGGAGCATATATCCGATACCCAAGTATGAAACGATTATAGCCGTCAAGGTTCTTCACCCTCGCAGGCTTGAAAGGCGCCAGGTGAAAAAGTTCGTGCAGGAGGCCAGGATATCAATGCAGTTGTCTCATCCCAATATAATCAGGGTCTACCAGATAGTCCAGCAGGACAAGAACATGTTCATACTAATGGAATACCTTGATTTTGACCTGATGACGGCAATAAAGACAAGAAAGAATCTTTTCAATCCTGACAATGTTATGAAAATTATAATAAAGGCAGGGACCGGGCTTGCTTACGTCCACAGCAACGGTATCATACACAAGGATGTGAATCTTTCCAATATACTGATATCTTATTCCCTTGCCACCGTGAAATTTACAGATTTCGGCCTTGCAAGCCAGAAGAGGTTCTTCAGAAGAGAGGAAAACATAAAGGCCGGCACCGAGGGATATGTTGCGCCCGAGCGTCTCAAAGGCCAGCCTTCCGATATAAGGACAGACATATATGCTTTCGGCAAGACGATTGAAAAGATATACTCCGAACTTGGATTTGAATTCAGCGAAGGCCTTATCAGGATTATCAGGAAAGCAACTCATCCCGACAAGGATGAGAGGTTTGCCCGCATGGAAGATCTCTTGAACTCGTTGAAGGGGAACTTGCAGAATGCCTATTAACCTTCTCTATTCTCCCGAATGCCTTGAATACAGGGAAGCCGGTCATCCCGATTCTCCGGAAAGGGTCGCCACTATTGCAGATTTTCTCGGCCAGAAAAAAGCCGGGAGATTTCTTCTGCCGGGCAAGTGCAAGGAAGAAGACCTGTTTCTTGTCCACTCTGAAGAGATGGTGGAAAGAGTTCGGGAGAATAGCCTGCCCTACGATCCGTCGACTCCCAATATCAGGGGGATATACGATTATGCTCTTCTTTCCTGCGGAGCGGCTGAAGAGGCGTGCCGCCTTGCTGTCGGAGGGGAAACTTCTTTTTCCCTCCTGCGCCCGCCTGGCCACCATGCGGGCAGCAAGAGGGCGGGCGGATTCTGTTATTTCAACAGCATGGCGGTTGCAGTGAAAAAAATCCCGGGGGAGAAGAGGATTGCCATCCTCGATATTGACGGGCACCACGGAAACGGCACCGAGGAGATCTTCAGGGAAAAGGAAGGTATTATCTATGTGTCGGTTCACCAGTTCCCTGCTTTCCCTGGAACCGGCAGTGTCTCCTTTGCGAACTGCTATAATTTCCCCGTATACCCGGGAAGTTCTTCATCCACATACATGAAGAAATTCATGAATGCCCTCTCCGTCATTGCAGGATTTTCTCCTGATTTGCTGGGGATATCGGCAGGTTTTGACACTCACCGCACCGATCCCCTGCTTGATCTTCCCCTGAAGGATAGCGACTACTACCTGATGGGGCGGGAGATTTCCTCCCTCAACCTGGACACCTTTATCGTTCTCGAGGGAGGGTATAACGTCAAGACTGTTGGAAATGCATGCTACTGCTTTATAAAGGGCATCGGAAAGGAAAAACATGGACAAGAAACTGGCAAGCGGATTTGAATCACCGCCTTCCATATACAGAAGCGCTCCTTTCTGGTCATGGAATGACGAGCTGACTGTTGATGAACTTTGCCGGCAGGTAGACATGATGCAGAAGGGTGGCTTCGGGGGCGGTTTCATGCATTCGAGGATGGGACTTGTTACGGGATACCTCTCCGACGAATGGATGGAATGCATAGGCGGAACGATAGAGTATGCGGCAAAGAAGGGATTCAAGGCATACCTTTACGACGAGGACAGGTGTTCAAGCGGTTTTGCAGGGGGAATAGTCACCAGGAACCCTGAAAACAGGATGAGGTACCTGAAGGTGGAAAGAAGGGGTGGCAGGTATGAAGGTTCTGTGACCTACGGTCCGCCCACGGAGTGGTATAACGGTTCAACCTACGTTGATATTGCCAGCGAGAAAACCGTCGGGGACTTTATTGATTCGACGTACGAGCCCTACGCAAAGCTTTTCGGAAAACATTTCGGAAATACGGTCCCTGCAATTTTTACCGACGAGCCAAATTATTACAGGGGCAACCTGTACAGGTGGGGAAGAAAGAACCAGGATATCACAGTCCTGCCATGGACTCTCGGTTTTGACAGGGCATTCAGGGAAATCTACGGATATGATATCCTTGAAAAGATATCCCTGATGGTTGAAGACAAGGAAGGATTTGAAAAGGTCAGGTACCACTATTTTAAACTGATGACCCGGATGCTCATGGAAAATTTCGGAGTCCGGGTTTATAACTGGTGCGGGAAAAGGAATCTGCTTCTCACCGGACACTACATGGGCGAGGAATCCATCCACATGCAGATAAACAATATCGGGGAAGCCATGTGCATGTACGAATACATGCACTGGCCCGGTATAGATTATCTCGGAAAGAGCATGGAGACTCCCCTTCTTCCAAAGCAGTGCAGTTCGGTTGCCCACCAGCTTGGCAAGGAGAGGGTACTCTCTGAGATGTACGGATGCTCCGGCCAGAATTTTTCCCTTGCCGACAGGAAGCTGATGGGAGACTGGCATATTGCTCTGGGTGTGAATTTCTTCTGTCCTCACCTTTATCTTTATTCTCTCAGGGGATGCCGGAAAAGGGATTATCCTCCCACTATATCCCACCACCAGCCTTACTGGGAATTCCAGAAGGGGCTTGAAGATTATTTTGCCAGGATGAATTACATCATGAGCAAGGGGAAAGCCCGGGCCAATATACTTGTTGTGCACCCGGTTGAAAGCGGATGGTGCATGTTTGCTTCCAGGAGACCGGAAAAGCGGGACGACCTTCTTGAGGGAGGATGGCATACCGGGAGCGGCTCACGGGTTAGGCATTTCGACTCCATGCTTTCGGAAATTACAAGGCTTCTTCTTGAAAACAAGCTCGAGTTTGATTTCGGAAGCGAGCATTTAATGGAAAAATACGCCGGAGAATCGGGCGGTCTTATTACCCTTGGACAAGGGGCGTACACGGCGGCAGTCATACCCCCGGCGGTTACGGTGAGAGAGAAAACCCTGAGGCTTCTCCTCTCTTTCGGGAAATCCGGCGGACGGATTTTTGCCCCGGAAGAATTTCCGTACCTCGTCGAGGGTGAAAGAAAACCGGCAGGGGATCTGGAAGAACTCAAATCCCTGTGCATCTTCTACTCTTCGCCGGAAAATCTTGCAGGACTTCTCCGTGAAAGTGTCGAAAGGACAGTAACCGTGGAAGACTCCGGGGGCAATAACGTGGAATCTGTCTACGTGCATGCCCGTGATATTGAGAAGATAGGAATCCGTGCGGTTTTTCTTGCAAACACGTCCGAGACGAAGAGCGTTTCCACCGTGGTCGGAATTCATGGCCAGGGCGCCCTGTACAGGGCCGACGCTTTCAGCGGCAGGATTAAGGAGGCGGAAGCCCTCTCAGCCGGGAGCGGGAAGATAAGGGTTTCGCTCGATTTCCCCCCGTCGGGTTCCCATCTTCTTCTGTTGGAAAGCAAAGGGAGTCCCGTTCTGAAGAAGAAAGAACCGGAGCCCGCCAGGAAAGAGGCCGTGCTTGAAGGATGGAAGATGTCATTGTCCTGCCCCAACATCATGGTGCTTGACAGATGCAGGTTCAGAAAGTCTCTCTCAGGCAGGTGGTCCGGGGAGATGCTCGTTCTGGAAGTCCAGGAACGCATGGAAAAAGGTCCTGACGGGCAGGACGTGGAGATGATGTTTGATTTCGAGGTTGAAAAAGGATACAATCCCGGAGGATTAAGCCTCATAATAGAGAGCGCTGAAAAGTATAACGTGAAGATAAACGGCAAGGTTGTTGATCCGGTGGTTTCCGGAAGTTTTGTCGATCCTTCCTTCAAGCGGATTAACATACCTGACGGTATTGTCTCGGAAGGGAGAAACCGTCTTTTGCTGAAAACAGTTTTCACCCATCCCAGGAAAAGGGGAACCCTGGTATTCCGGCAGGGGGGCACCGAGCTGGAGAATGTATACATTGCAGGAAATTTCGCCGTATCCGCGAAAAAGATAGAAGAAAGGAAGGAAGGATATTTCCATGAAGGACTAAGGATCTCCCCGGCCGGAAGGATCGAGAGCGGCAAGGATATGAACGTACAGGGTTTTCCCTTTTATACCGGGCGGATTATTGCCGAAAAGGAAGTGGAATTGGATGGAAGCGGGAAAAAATGTTTCCTCAGATTTGACCGGTTCAGGTGTACTGCGGCATCGGTAAAGGTCAATGGAAAACATGCCGGTATCCTTTTTCTTCCACCTTATCGTCTTGACATAACGGGACTTGTCCGCAGGGGAAGAAACCTGGTTTCAGTGGAGTGCGCGGGAACCCTGAGAAACCTTCTCGGCCCCTTTCATCAGGAGAATTTTTCTCCCAATATCGTGGGGCCCGGTTCTTTCCTGGATTACGAGATCAGGGCATATTCAAACGTTTACTTCGGACTGGGCGGCATTTCCCTCACAGAGGAAGGATGACACATGGATATCCTTGATCTTTTCAATCGTGAATACCCGGTCATTACCGATGGAAGCATGGGCACATACCTGTCAGTTTCAGGCTATTCCGGCCCGGTGCCGGAATGCGCCAACATCGAAGCTCCAGGACTGGTATATTCAATACATTCGGAATATATCAGGGCGGGAGCCTCGGTCATAATTGCCAATACTTTCGGCGCAAACAAGATTCGCATGACCCGCAGGAAGATGTCCGGCAGGCTTGAAAGCCTCAATAATGCGGGAGTTGAAATTGCGCTCAGGGCGCGCGGGATTCATCCCGGCGTAAGGGTAGCCGGGGACATGGGCCCCACCGGCGAACTTCTTGAGCCCTATGGGAGCCTGCCAGGGGCCGAGGCCGGCAGAGTATTTGCACAACAGGCATCGATACTGGCTAAGGCGGGGGTCGATTTTATCCTGCTTGAAACCTTTCAGGACCTTGAAGAGATGAAGATTGCCTATAACGCCGCCAGGGAGGCGTGTTCCATCCCCGTCGTGCCTTCCTTTGCCCTTTCTCCCGGGCGTGAGAACAGGACTATAATGGGGCAGAAGGCTGAAGACCTTGCGGCATGGGCAGGGGACAAGGGAATCATGGGGATAAACTGCGGCTTGAAAAGCGGCGAGATGAAGAAGGCAGCCGGCAGGATACTTGCCTTTCTGACGGTTCCCCTTTGGGTAAAGCCCAATGCAGGAATTCCAGGGATTGTTTCAGGCGTGATGGAATACCCGGAAGGCGAAGATGAATTTGCAGGCAACTGCGCTGAAATGGCATCCCTCGGAGCAAGTTTTATAGGGGGATGCTGCGGTACGACTCCCTCCTACATCAGGCGGATAAAAAGGGCGGTTAAGGATGAAAAGAATTGAAACTGTTTTTGACATTCCACTTGACAAGACCTTCGATTACCTGCCTGGACCTTTTTCCGGGAGCATATCTCCCGGAATGAGGATAAGGGTTCCTTTCGGAAGGCAGAAGAAGACAGGTATAGTCGTTTCATTCAGCGAAAGAGAAGGAATAGAAGAAGCCTCCTGCAAGGAGATCCTGAAGTTGTCCGACTCCTGCCCCGTTCTTACCGAAGAGCTTTTTTCCCTCGCGGTTTTCCTATCGGACAGGTATTTTTCCTCACTGGGACAGGCCCTTTTTTCAATGGTTGGCGGGCTTGCCCCATGCAGGGGCAACACGGTTGCTCCGGGTTCGGCAATTTCTGTTGCAGGCAAGGAAGGGTTCAAAGAGGAGCATATAATCCTTAAGGCAGAAGAAGACAGGGGGTCTTTCAACAGGTCGCTTGCCGGGAAACTGGAAAATGGTTCAGTGATTTTTCTCTTTCCTGAAGTCTTCCAGGCCGAGAGTTTCCATCGTGAAATGACAGATGTAATTGGAGACAGGGCGATACTTTTTCACGGAGAACTGAAACCCCGCCGGAGAACTTCTGCATGGTCAGAGATGCTCAGGGGAAAAAATATCCTTGTATCCGGTACCAGGCTTGCCGTTTTTGCCCCCATGGGAGACATATCGGCTTTTGTCGTTAATAACAGTTACGATTCTTCCTACAGGGAACAGCAGGTTCCCAGGTACGAAGCCTGGGAAGTCGCCCGGTACAGGGCCTCCATGCTCGGTGTGCCAATCTTTTCGGTAGACGCATCCCTTTCGGTGAAAACTTATTTCCGGTTAAAACAGGGATCTTTGCCTGCAGCCGGCGAGGCAGCGGGCCGCAGGGAGAGCAACGTATGCATAGTCCGGACTGGCAGGAAGAATGTCGACAGGAAGTTATCCTTCCTCTCCAGGGATTCGGTCTCCATGATGGAGGAGTCCATTTTGAAAGAAGAGAAGGTTGCCATAATACATAACAACCGGGGCGGTTCAAGGATACTGAAGTGCGAGAAATGCGAAGCGGGTTTCTCCTGCCGTACCTGTGATTCAAAGCTCGTTCTTTCTGAAGACGGCAAAACTCTCCTCTGCAGGTTTTGCGCCACCGCCATTCCATTCGAAAAGAAGTGTCCCGGATGCGGAAGCAGGAAGGTCTCCATAAGACTTTACGGGATAGAGAAGATGTTCAATATTCTTAAGCAGGAATACCCTTCTGTCCGGATATCGAGGGTGACCTCGAAGATTACGGAAGCGGAAGCCGGAGATTTTTCCTTGCTGGTGGGCACCACGGCTGTTAAGAAGTATCTGCACAAGCATCCTTTCGGGCTGGTCATTTTTGTCAGCAGCGAGTCATTCCTTAATTCACCGGGATACAGGAGCGAAGAGCATTTCTTCATCCTGGTCAACGAGATATCCGCTCTTCTTTCAAAGGGAGGAGGCAGGATTATTCTACAGTCCAGGAATCCAGTCATGGAATTGTACAGGTCCCTCAGCGAAGGGGATCCCGGCTTCTTTCTTGAGAAGGAAGTCCTCGCAAGGAAATCTCTCGGCTACCCTCCCTGCACCGAGATTGTCAAGGCGGAATTGAAGGGGAAAAAAGCAGGCATTCTCAACTCGAAGAAGAAAATACTTGAGGATTATTTCGGGGAGAAGGGAATCGCCGTGATATATTCGGGACCTTCTTTCCCGCCGGTCAAAAAGGGAAAAGATACCTGGAAATACCTTCTCAGGCCTCTGCCTGGTTTCGACAGGCGCGACTTAAGGAAAAAAGCCTATGAAGCCGGGGCCGTGCTTGAATCTGATCCTGACAGGATATGAGATCCCGTTATACCCCGGCAGGCAAAGAAGATGAAAGAAAATAAAACTCTTCGCATACACAGGTTGCTGCCTTTGAGCCGGGCAAACGGACCCGGCACAAGAAGCGTCATATGGATGCAGGGATGCACTCTTGGCTGTCCGGGTTGCTGCAATCCCGGCATGCAACCGCTTTCGGGTGGGAAAAAGGTCAGCCCGGCCGGGCTTTTCGCCCGTATACTCAGGCACGGGAATCAAATAGAGGGTATCACGCTGACCGGCGGTGAGCCTCTCCTGCAGATGGAACCGCTCACGGATTTCCTGGAAATCATAAAGCGTTGTACAAACCTTTCCGTAATAGTTTTTACCGGATACACATGGGAAGAAACTTTGGCGAAAAATAATTCCACCGCTTTTCTTGCCCTCGTGGATATTCTTATTGCCGGCCGGTACGATCAGGGAAAAAAGACAACCGGATCTTTCAGGAGCTCTTCCAACCAGACGATACATTTCCTGGATCCCCGCTATTCCCCGAAGGATCTCAAGGATATCCCTTCTTCGGAGATCCTTATATCTGAAGACGGAAATGCGATCCTTACAGGCACGGATCCGGCAATCCTGTGAAGGTATGCCCAGTTTGACATGTTCAGGAGACGTGGAGAGTTGACCCGGGATTTCTTAAGGTATATAATTTGGAAGGGCTGTAAAGCCATAGGAGGAAGAATGAAAAGGATATATTATTTTACGGCGGTTTTGGCATATCTTGCTTTCTGCACAATCCCGGCATTTTCCCAGGATGCCGGGGATATAAGCCTGCCTGCTCCCGTTATTACTGAAGGCAAACCTCTGATGGAAGCCCTGTCTTCAAGGAAGAGCAGCCGCAGTTTTGCTTCCAGGGAACTCTCTCCCCGTACTCTTTCCGGCCTTCTTTGGGCTGCATTCGGAATAAACAGGCCTGAATCCGGAAGGAGGACCGCCCCTTCGGCTTCAAACGCCCAGGAGATAGATGTGTACGCTGCCATGTCCAGGGGCGTCTTTCTTTACGACGCCGGGAGCAATAAACTGAAAAGGATCTTATCTGATGATATAAGAGGCGCCGCCGGCAGGCAGCCTTTCGTGAAGAATGCTCCCGTTCTGCTTCTGTACGTTGCCGATTACCGGCGCATGAGAGGACAGGAGAGCCAGAAGGATTTTTATTCTGCCGCGGATACGGGCTTCATAAGCCAGAATGTCTACCTTTTCTGCGCTTCGGAAGGACTCTCAACGGTTGTACTCGGCCAGTTTGATAAAAAGCTTCTGGCAGAAAAGCTTGGCCTTGCCGAACTTCAGAAGATCGTGCTGGTTCAGCCCGTTGGATACCCTAAGTAAGACATTTCTGAAACATTTTTGCTTCTTGACATGAAAAGAGGTTGCTGTGGTATAATCATACACGGATGCCAAAACGTTTCCTGTCCTCCATTACAGGTGCTGCCGGTGGGGCAAAGACGTAAGGTTTAAGCATACTGGAGCGTTTTTTTAACTCGTTAAGGGAGAATCTGGAACAAAGGAGGGAGTCTCATGAATAAAATGGTTCTGGTGTTGGGGTTGGTTCTGTGTTTTGGTCTTGCGGCCGAGGCACAGGTAAGTTTCAGGGAAGCTGTTAATGCCGGGAATCAGAAGATCAAGGCCCGTGAACCCGATCTTAATGCAGCAAGGGCCGATTTCACCAAGGCTCTCGAATTGGCAAAGAACGACGTGGAAAAGGCTGAGGCCACGGCCGGCATGGCTGCCTCATATTATACAGGCAGAGAGTATGAAAAGGCGAGGGCTGAAGATGCAAAG
>JAKPNC010000175.1 GCA_029548585.1 bacterium
CGTTGCCGAGAAGGAGAAGACAGGGATCTTCCTCATCGGGGGGGGATACAGCAGCGTAGACGACATAATCGGGGTAATAAGCATACAGCAGACAAACTTCGACGTGGCCAATCCCTGGTCTTTTTCCGGTGGCGGACAGAACATGACAATATCCCTTGAGATGGGAACAGAGGCAAGGAATTACACCCTTAGTTTCACCGAGCCCTACTTCATGGACAAGCCCATATCCGTGGGACCGGACATATACAGGTCAAGAAGGCTGTGGAACGACTACACCGAACAGAGGACCGGGATAAACCTGAGGGCGGGAAGGAGATGGGACAAGTTATCCTTCGGACTGGCCGCAAGAACCGAAAACATAGAGCTCTCCGACATAGACATTGTAAACCTGCCCTCGATAGCAGGACAGGAAGGGGAAAAAAGAAAGAACAGCTTGACGGCTACCATCGGGTACAGCTCCCTTGACAGCAAGCGGGCGCCTTCGATGGGCAACATGGCAAAACTCTCCCTTGAGTCCGCGGGAAGTTTCCTTGGCGGAGACACCGATTTCATAAAGCCTGTGCTGGACAACGATTTCTACAAGCCGTTCAAAAAGCTTGTCTTTCACAGCAAGACCAGGATCGGATACATAAAGGAAACCGGGGATACGGAAGAAATTCCCATATACGAGAGATTTTTCGGCGGCGGAATAGGCACCGTGAGGGGATACGAAGAAAGAAGTTTCGGCCCCAAGGACCCTGCCACGGGGGAAGCCGTGGGAGGCAAAGCTTTATTTGCACAAAACTTTGAATTGATATATCCTTTATACGAAAATATACTTAAGGCCGTTCTCTTTTTCGACGTAGGAAACATATGGGATAGCTTCAGCGATTTCAGCGACATGCGCAAGGGCGCGGGCGCGGGAGTGAAGGTCGTCGTCCCGATTCTCAATGCCCCCATTGAAGTCTACTACGGCTTTGCCCTTGACAGGAAGCCTTCAGAAGACAGCGGACAGTGGCACGTGGGAATGAGTTTCGGTTTTTGACATACTGGACAAAAAAACGGAGGGAACATGATTAAGAAGTCTATCGTATGCTTATTTGCAGCAGCGTCATGCGCCATGCTTTTATCGGCAAGCGCCATGGCCCAGGATTCCAAAGTGGGATACGTCGAAATAAAGGAAATCTTCACGGGGTACAAAAAGGCCCAGACCGCGCAGGAAAGTTTTAAAAAAGAGATAGAAGCCGAGCAGAAAAAGATCACGGACATGGAAGCTTCGATCAAGAGCCTGCAGGCGGAATTCGAGAAGAATAAAGACATTCTCCAGCCTGACGAGAAAAGCAAACAGGAAGCACATCTGAGGGAGAAGGTGCAGGAGTTTTCGGGGCTCTGGAGCAAAACAAACAAGTCCCTCGACGCCAGGAGGCAGGAGCTTGAAGAAAAGATTCTCGATGAGATTAAGGCCGAGATAAAGAGCTACGGGAAGAAGCTGGGATACACTGCAATCCTTGACTCCCGGGTGGTACTCTACGGACAGGCGGGCACAGACATAACCCAGGAGATAATAAAAGAGCTCAACAAGAAATAAAGAGAAAAGGTAGATGAACATGAAGGTCAGAGAAATAGCCAAGATTCTTGAAGGAAAGGTCATAGGAGATGAAGAAGTCCTTATCACGGGTGTTTCAGGGATAAAGGAAGCCCAGAAGGGAGACCTTACCTTCATTGCAAACAACAAGTACAGGCCTCTTCTGAAATCGACTAAGGCATCGGCAATACTTGTGCCGTCGGATATCAACAATACGGTTGACGCGGTACTGATACAGGTTGAAAATCCATCCCTTGCCTTTGCCAACATGCTTAATATCGTCGGGCCGGAACCGGTGGTGTTTGCCTCCGGGATAGATCCCACGGCCATCATAGGCAAGGACGTCCTGATAGGCAAAAACGTCTCCATCCAGCCCTATGCGGTTATAGAAGACCACGCGGTTATCGGGGACGACACGATTATAGGATCCTGCGTTTACATAGGCCATTACACGAAGATCGGCAAAAACTGCCTCATATACCCGCACGTCATAATAAGGGAACGGATCACCATGGGAGACAGGGTAATCATCCATCCGGGGACGGTGATCGGGGGAGACGGGTTCGGATTCGCCACGGTAAAGGGAGTCCACCAGAAAATACCCCAGATAGGAACGGTTGAGATAGGAAACGACGTGGAGATAGGTTCCAACGTCACCATTGACAGGGCCAGGTTTGACAAGACCTACATAGGCAACGGGGTGAAGATAGACAACCTCGCGCAAATCGCCCACAACGTCAGCATAGGGGACAACACGATTGTGGTGGCACAGGTCGGGATATCCGGGAGCACCGTCATAGGCAAAAATGTTATAATAGCGGGCCAGGCGGGGATAACCGGCCACATAAACATCGGGGATAATTCCATAATAGGAGGCAAGGCCGGCGTAACAAAGAACATACCTCCCAATACCCACGTTACCGGCTTTCCCGCAAGGGACAAGTGGGAGGACATGAGGCTTCAGGCGTACGCCCGGAGACAGCCCGAACTCGCGGAAAAGATCAAGAAACTTGAAGAAAGACTGGAAAAAACAGAAAGGAGATTAAAAGATCTGTATGGAGAAAATGAACCAGAAAACTCTTAAGGGCACGGCCGAGATTTCAGGCATAGGGCTTCACACGGGGAAAAAGAGCAGTTTGGTATTCAAGCCTTCCCCTGCGGACACGGGTATAATTTTTTTCAGGAAAGACATACCCGGCGCCGAACCGGTAAAGGCAGGCATCGAAAACCTTCTCGACAACGCAAAGTTTCCCAGGCGGACGTCGATAGGGAACGAGACTTTCCAGATACACACGATTGAGCACCTCCTTTCGGCCCTGTACGCGATGGAGATAGACAACGTCTTCATCGAGATGGAAGGAGACGAATGCCCCGGCCTCGACGGCAGCGCCAGGCCCTTCATAGAGACCTTCAAGAAGGCCGGCATTAAGACCCTTGAGAAGGAGAAGGACGTCATCTACGTGAAAGAGCCCATATACATATCAAACAACGGCTCCCACATAATAGCCTTGCCCAACGACTCCCTGAAGATATCATACACGCTGGATTATCCTGAAACTCTTCTGAGATCACAGTACGCTTCTTACACCATAACGCCTGAAACGTACGAGAAGAACCTCGCCCCGGCAAGGACATTCTGCCTCAAGGACGAGGTGGAATCACTGAAGAAGATGGGGCTTGGCAAAGGCTCCGACTATAAGAACACCCTTGTCATAGACGACAAGGAAGGCGTGATAAACAACGAGTTCAGGTTCGATGACGAGCCCGTGAGACACAAGATCAGCGATCTGATCGGAGACCTGGCCATACTCGTAAATTACGTGTGCGCCCACATAATAGGGATAAGAAGCGGCCATGCCCTGAATACCAGGCTTATAAAGAAGATCAAGGACCAGCATAAGAAAGAAAAGCTTGGCGGAGTAGGTTCCCCGTCTCCCTCCGTGAGAAGAAGCAACATTCTGTCGGTCGAGGAAATAGTGGAGATTATCCCCCACAGGTTTCCTTTTCTCCTGGTGGACAAGATCGTTGACCTGACAGAAACCAAGGCCGTGGGAATCAAAAACGTCACGATGAACGAGTGGTTTTTCGAAGGGCACTTCCCCAATAAGCCCGTCATGCCGGGAGTCCTTATAGTTGAAGCGATGGCCCAGGTCGGAGGCGTCCTGATGCTCAACAAGGAAGAGAACAAGGGCAAACTCGCCTATTTCATGAGCATAGACAACGTCAAGTTCAGAAAGGCGATAAGCCCCGGAGACCAGCTTATACTGGAAGTGGAGGTCATAAAGCTCAAGAGCAAGGTGGGACAGCTGCAGGGAAGGACTTTTGTAGACGGAAAGCTTACTACCGAAGCCTCCTTCATGTGCACCATAATAGACGCCTGATACAAACGAATCACCCGTAATGCATGAGGCAAAAACAAAAACAGGCAGGCCGCTGCCTGTCGTTTGATTTTCAAGGATATAATCCAACATGTCAAACATACATCCCGCTGCAATAGTATCCGGCAAGGCCAGGATAGGCCAGGATGTCAGGATAGGACCATTTTCTGTCATAGAAGACGGGGTGACCGTCCAGGACGGCTGCGATATCGGACCTTCCGTCCACCTCCAGGGAAATACCGAGATAGGCCCCAACTGCAGGATCTTCACGGGCGCGGTCATAGGAGGCCTGACCCAGGACCTGAAGTACAGGGGAGGGGAATCCTTCGTTAAGATCGGCAGAGACAACACCATCAGGGAGTACGTTACCGTCAATTCCGGGACAGCCGGCGGAGAGAGCACCGTGATCGGCAGCAACAACCTTCTGATGGCCTACGTGCACGTCGCCCACAACTGCCTTATCGGCAACAACGTTATCATCGCCAACGCGGGAACCCTGGCCGGCCACGTCGTCATAGAGGATTTTGTCATCCTTGGCGGCCTTACAGGCGTCCACCAGTTCTGCCGAATAGGAAAACATGCAATCATCGGGGGCTGTTCCAAGGTCACAAAGGATATCGTTCCATTTGCCATGGCGGACGGCCATCCGGCCTTACCCATGGGATTGAACAAGATAGGGCTCCGGAGAAGGGGTTTCTCCCCGGAGAGGATCGACAGGATAGAAACCGCTTACAGGATCCTTTTCCGTTCCGGCCTGAACGTGTCGGAAGCCCTGGCGAAGATTGAAGAAACGGAGAAAAGTGAAGACGTATCTTACATGCTGGAATTCGTAAGGCGGGCAGACAGGGGCATAGCCAAGTAAAAGGCGGGATAATATGGAAGAGAAGACAGGATTATTCGTCAGTGCGGACAGGCTGTCCGAATACGCCTTGCAAACCCTTCAAAAAAAACGGGCCGTTTTCGCCTTTTCCTTTGAAGAAACGTCATTCGCCCCTGTCAGGATTTTTGCCTTCGGGGACATCGCCGGGATCCTCTCGGCGCTCAAGAAAGAAAACGTTTCCAGCCTCGCGGTGATAGGCAGGATATCCCCCTCCTCGGTATTTAAAGAAGGCATCCATCCTTCCGGCAAGGAGTTTCTCGCGGGAGAAACCCGCTGGAAAGGGGAAGATCTCATGTCGGGAGTTGTCTCTGTCATGGAAAGGGCGGGAATCCGGGTGCTTCCTCTGACGGAGATCCTCCGGGACATCATTGCCTGTGAAAAGGTTTACACGTCCAGGAAGCCCGGAGAAGGCGAACTGGCCGACATCAGGACGGGCATGTCTCTCCTTGACAGGATCATGGATTTCCGCGCGGGCCAGGCCGTTGCCGTCAGGAAAGGCATGATCGTAGCCGTTGAAGGTATGGAAGGCACCGATTCAATGATAAGAAGGGCGGGGGAATGCTGCCCCGGTTTTACCGTTGTCAAGATGGCAGGCAGGAAGAAGGACGGCAGGTTCGACCTTCCGGCGGTCGGCCCGGCTACGGCTCAAAACCTGGCCATGGCCAGGGCGGGAGTCCTCGCCGTGGAAGCAGGCAAAACGATACTTCTCGACGAGGAGAAAACGGTATCCATCTGCGAGAAAAACGGGATTATTCTTACCGGGGTAAAGGGATAAAAATGCTACAGGTCAAAACAGAAAAAGAAGATATACTTTCATACCTCGAGGACGCATCAAACTTCAGGGAAGCCGGGGCCGAGAAGGTTTACATACCCGAAAACGAAGAGGATCTGAAACAGGCCCTTGCAGAGTGTGCGGCAACAAAGATGCCCGTTACGGTTTCGGGCGGAGGAACGGGCACGGTCGGGGGAAGGGTTCCACGGAAGGGAGCCATCATATCCCTCGAACGCTTCGGCAGGATACTGAACATAGACAAGGAAGGCAGGAAAGCTGTTCTGCAAGCGGGAACCGTCATAAAGGATTTCCTGTCGGAGCTTGACAGGCAGTCTCTATTCTATCCGCCCTTCCCCACGGAAAGGACGGCTTTCATTGGCGGCAATGCCGCAACGAACGCGTCCGGAGAATACAGCTACAGGTTCGGCCCCACGAGAAAATACGTACGGAAACTTCGCATGGTACTCACAACCGGAGAAATCCTCGAGGTTGAACGGGGGCAGTCTTTTGAGAAAGACGGATTCATTGATTACGGAAACCTGCGGGCGCCCCTGCCTTCATACAGGACGCCTCCGATAAAATGCTCCGCCGGGTACTTCTCACAGGAATCGATGGACTCGATAGACCTGCTTATCGGCTCCGAGGGAACTCTCGGGGTCATAACCGAGGTCGGGGTATCTCTCATAGACGCGCTGCCGCCCAGGTTCATAATCATATTCTTTTTCCCCGACGAAGACAGGATCACCGAGATAACAGGGGCCGTGAAGAGCGGATTCAGCGACGTTTACAGCCTTGAATTCTTCGAACGGGGAAGCCTTGAATTCCTGAAGAAGGACTACCCCGAAATACCGGATAACGCCTGCGCCCTTTACATAGAAGCCGTTTCAGGATCCCGGGAGATGGAAAAATGGGCTGAATTCGGAGAAGCAAACGGCGCTCTTGACACCCTCATCGGGGAAGACCCCAGGAATTACCAGCGGCTTATAGACTTCAGGCACAGGCTTCCGGAAAACATAAATTCCTTCTTTCGGCAGCTCGGGATAGTCAAGGTTGCAATGGACATCTCGGTGCCGGACCGTCATTTCTCAGAGCAGTACTCCTTCTACAGGAGAATAATGAAGGAAGAACCCATCCATTCGATAATATTCGGCCATATAGGAGAAAACCATCTGCATTTCAACCTCTTCCCCCGGGACCAGAAGGAGAAAGAGAGGGCGATGGAGATATACGGGGAATGCGTCAGGAAAGCCCTCTCCCTGGGAGGAACCGTTGCCGCTGAACACGGCATAGGCAAGATAAAGCACAAGTGGCTCCAGGCCATGTACGGCAAGGAAGGGCTGATGGAGATGGCCCGGATAAAGAAAATATTCGATCCCCACTCAATCCTTGGCCGGGGCAACATCATACCGGAAGAGTTCCTCTGATCCTGAAGGGGAAAAGGACACATTTTCAATGAAGAAACTTGCCGGCATCATACGGGAGGAGACGGAAAGGATAAAAGAGGAGATCATCTCCCTGAGAAGGTATTTCCACCAGAACCCGGAACTCGGGTTCGAGGAATATAAGGCTTGCGAGAAGATCTCGTCTGTTCTCGAAAAAGCAGGCATACCATGCAGCAGGATGGCCAAAACCGGGGTGACCGGATACCTTGGCGGCAGGGGAAATGTAACCATTGGGCTGAGGGCCGACATGGACGCGCTCCCGGTTGAAGAAAAAACGGGACTTCCCTTCTCGTCAGCAAACAAGGGCCTCATGCACGCCTGCGGACACGACGGGCACATGGCCGTCGTCCTGGGAACAGCCCTTGTCCTCAAGAAGATAGAAAAGGATCTGGAAGTGAACGTAAAGCTGGTCTTCCAGCCGAGCGAAGAGAGACCCCCCGGGGGAGCGGCAGCCATGATAAGCCAGGGAGTCCTCGACGATGTTGACTTCATGCTCGGCTTCCATTTCTTCCCGACACTTCCCCTCTACGACATATGGATCGGACAGGGACCGGTCATGGCCAACGCCGACTTCTTCTCCATAAAGATCACAGGCAGGGGCGGACACGGAGCCTCCCCCCATGCAACCGACGATCCCCTGGCCTGCGCGGCATACCTTGTAACAGGCCTCCAGTCAATAGTCAGCAGGAAGATAGATCCCGTCAAGCCTGCCGTTATTTCCGTGTGCGGGATATCGGGCGGCACCGCTTACAACGTCATACCTGAAGAAGTGGTTTTGAAGGGGACCGTCAGGACCCTGGAAGACAGCGTCCAGGCAAGGGTCCGGGGACTGATGGAGGAAATGGCGGAAAACGTATGCAGGAGCCACGGATGCAGTGCGGAATTCAAGTATGATACATACGTGCCCTCCTGCATCAACGACATCCGTTTCTCGGAAGAAGTCAGGAAAAGAGCCCTCGGAATATGGGATCCCGGGCGCATAACGGAACACCACCCTGTCATGGGAGGGGAAGATTTCGCCTTTTTCTCAAGGAAAAAACCATCCTGCTACATCTTCATGGGAATAGGAGACCGTTTCGGAGATAATCACAGCAGCAACTTTTCAATAGACGAAAGGGCCCTGCCCTACGCGTCCGAATTTTTTTCATACCTCCTTGCAGGAATGAAAACGGCGGTCATCCCCCCCGATGCGAAATAAGAAACGCAGGGGCAGTGATATAATGCTTCTGTCCGGAATCTCAACAGGGACCCTGGGCGGATACGCCTCAGAGCGACTAAGAATGTTGCAGCCGAACCCCTCCTGCACCAGGGTTACGGCGGGTAAACTTTACGGTTCGTTGGAATGGCCAGGTTTGGCGCAACAGATATAAACTCGGGAGAATCAATGGAAAAGATATTGTTGACCGGCTGCTGCGGCTTCATCGCCAGCCAGGTTGCGGAGAAGCTCCTGAAGCAGGGATACCATGTCTTCGGGCTTGACGAAATG
>JAKPNC010000178.1 GCA_029548585.1 bacterium
GTCGTATCCTTCTATGTGCTTGACTCCGGGAAGCCCTACGACGCCCGCAGTGAACATCCTGTCCCTGTAAGCGTCTCTGGGTATCAGGGCGCAGTTGGAGGGGCAAGTATGGGAAAGGGGTATTCGGAGAAAACATCCTTCTGGTCATACCATGCCTTGCCTATGTTGCCGGCAAGGTGCTGATATTTTCTGAGCGCAGGATACCCGTGTGCGGGCAGAAGTTCGGAGTGGGTGTATACGTTTATGCCCGTTCCTTCAGTTTTTTGCAGCAGTTCGTCAAGCAACTTAAGGCTGTGTCCCGTTACTATTATGCCCTTTCCCTTTTTTGTCCCCGTGCTGACTTTTGCCGGCTCCGGTTCCCCGAAACTCTCTATGTGGGCTTTTTTTAGAAGACGCATTACATCTATGTTGATGCGCCCGGCGTCCAGGCCCGCCCTTACGAAACTTGCGCTGTCAAAATTCACGTTTGTCAGCGTTGAATAAAGGGATTTGCTTATGAACTTTTCCAGTTCTTTGTCCCTGTAACCCAGCTCTCCGGCGTGGTACAGATATGCGGAAATGCCCTTGAGCGCAAAAATCAGGTTGTCCTGAAGCTTTGCAAGGGTGGCATCTTTTCCGCAAACCCCGGCTTTCGTGCACCCTTTGCCCCCCGCCGTCTGCGAACACTGATAGCAAAACATGTTTATATTTTCCATGGATTCCTCCTTCTAAAGTATTATTATCATTTTAGTAATATTTTAACAAAAAAACATCCTTCTGTCAACACTTCCGCAAAATATATTTTAATTGTTAGGATATTTTGCATTATAATAAAATTATGGAAAAAGAAAAAACAAAAGAATTTTTCATGCCGCAAATTATGGTTGCGAAATATACGGAAAAGCCCGTGGTGATAGACGGCAATCTGGATGACGCCGTCTGGAAGAATGCGGTGCGCTATTCAATGTGCTTAAGCAGAGATTCCGGGACGGATGTGCCGAAGGAAGGCGGCGAGGCGATGCTCGCATGGGACGAAGAGGCCCTTTATGTTGGAGCGCATCTTGTGGATTCGGACGTGGTGCAGAAGGGGGAGAAAGATCAGTCTCATTTCTATAAGACCGGCGATTTGCTGGAGGTTTTTCTCAAGCCGGAAAAAGAAGAATGGTACTGGGAACTGTACGGAACGCCCAACAATAAGAAGACTGTCTTCTGGTTTCCCGCGCGGAAATTCCTGGGAGTATTCAAAAACATGGACCGTTGGACGAAAGACTTAATAGATATAAAGGTTGCCGCCCACATCGGAGGGACTCTTAACGACAGCAGGGATAAGGACAGGTACTGGACGATAGAGATGGCGCTTCCCGCAAGGCAGATAGCGCCGTGGTTCATGTTCACGCCGGGGGAAGAGCATTATTTCGGTCCCGGCTCGGAATGGAGGGTGCTCATCTCCCGGTACAACTATTCAAGATATCTGGAGAAGACGGAATTGTCCATGTTTCCCCAGCTTTCGCGGACCAATTACCATCTGCTTGAGGAGTATGGGATTATTCACTTTGAGAAGTGATACCGACTTGATTTCATCCGAAGGGTAAAAAAATGGTTAGGGATTATGGCCGGAAAGTATGACTCTTGCGTCAACAGCTTTTAGCCCTTTGGGATATACAAAAACAGGGTTAAGTTCTATGTCGGCTATCTCCGGGCACATTGTAATGAGTTCCCCAGCTTT
>JAKPNC010000182.1 GCA_029548585.1 bacterium
GAAGCTGGACCGCCAGCTCGTCAGGCATGGGTTTGCGGTTGGCCTTGTAACCGGCAAAACTTTCGTGCCTTACCGTGGGACCCTTGAGATCGAAGGTAAAAATCAGGTGCCGGGGCTTTTTCTCTTTCAAAAACTTAAGCAGCGTGGTGATAAAACCGTAAACCGCATTGGTAGGCTGTCCCGTAGAGGTTTTCAGATCCCTTACGCCATGGAAAGACCTGTAAACAATAGAACTCCCGTCAACTATGTATATGTCAGCCATATAATAATAACTCCATAAAAGGTAAAACGGAGCTTCCAGGTCCCTGTATCCTGTCAGGCAGAATGTACCGGACGGATGGCCGGAAATTCTATCTTTCTCCGGCCTTTTTAATTGAAAGGAGTTCCATCTCGGCGCTCAGCAGAAATTGCTTTTCCCGGTTCCTTCTCATCCTGAATTCCGGCACGTATACAGGGTTACTGCCTTTTTCGAGTCCGTAGAGGAAATTGTACAGTTGCTGGAGGGTAATGTTATCCATGGAAATCCCTATCTTTTCCACGAGAAAAGATTCCTTCTCGATTATTGGCAGGGGCTTTATTCCTGTTACATTCTTTTCCATCTTCCCCTTTTCTATGAGGCTTCCCAGGTAGGCAAAGAGGGAAAATTCCGGGCCGGACGTCAAAAGCATCTCATCTTTCTCTTTGAGCTGTTTATCCTGGTATTCCTTGCACAATTTATCAAGCAGGCGGCTGTCAGACTCTTTCTGTGAAATCGCGAGGTTCAATCCGCCGAGTTTTCTCTTACCCGGAGAATAAATGAACTTGTATTCGAAAACTATCAATACCGCCATGACCAGGATGAGTAATTTCTTGTCGTTCATTTTATTTGATTCCGAGTGTCATATTGAAGGATACCCTGTTATTTTCGTCGAATGATATGGCCCCGACGTTTACACTGCCGAACTTCCGGGACGATAAAGCCCTTTCCTTAGCCTCTTCAAGGGCCCTGAGAGATTCTATGCGCCCTGCCAGAGAAACGTTTTTAGAAGTAACCGTGAACTGCTCCAGTTCAACATTAACTGCTTCCGGGAAAATGGAGGTTGTATCTTCCATGATCCTGAGTATGGAAGCATGGCCTGCCGCCGTATCCATGCTGCTGGTGTTTCCGGATATTTTTTCCTTTACCTGTACAAGGGGATCGACAACCCGCGTAACCTCGGGGCAGGTTTCCGTGAACCTGCTTTTCATACTTTCAACAATCCTGTCCATGGCTTCTTTCCTGCCCGGGATCCTGAAATAAGGCATGAACGAAAGGAAGAGTGAAGCAAGGAAGAAAAGAAGAAAAAGCACGGAGGAAACCGGGATTTTCTTTCCTGCCGATATCTTCTTGAAAACAAGCGGCCTTTGCCTGTAAGCACTGCTTCCTGCGATCAGGGGAAAAAGGTATTCTTTCCCTTCATTTTCGAATATCCTGATCTCCTCGAACTTTACAGGGATTCCTTCAAGAAATTCCCTGCTCTTTCCGTCTCCCATGAAGAATAACCGGGAATCTTTTCTCGTACCGAGTAATGCCTTAAGCATCTCCTTTACTCTTTCGGCATCTTCTTCCCCTGGCAGACAGGAATATGCTGCTGACAGGCGCCCTTTTTCAGTGATATTAACGATAAGGTACCCGTCTGCTCCGTATACTGCTGAGTAAGAATCCATGGAAGTGTATCTTTTCATCATTCTATCCAGGAGAACGGTATCAGAGAAGAAAGAGAGCGCCGCTTTCCATTTTAGGCAGATATCCTCCCAGTATTCAACAATACTTTTCTTTACGGCATAAACCACGATGCCTATATTGCCCCCGGAAAGCCTGAAAGGTTCCAGGGAATAGAGAAAATTTGAAGGAGATTCAGGAAGCATATCCTCCAGTTCCTGGGATATAACCATCATGGCTTTCCTTGAGCTCCTGAAGGGAAACTCTATCCTCCTGAAAACGAGATCGGGTTTTGAAATGATTATGTTAAGGCTGCCTCCGGCGGCCCGTTCCACAAGAGACTCAGCCTCCCGTGCATCTACGCTTCCCTTTTCGGAACCGATAGAGTAAAAGACTTTCTCCTGCCTGAGGTAGAGAGTAAGATTTTTCATGTTATGATCCATCTCAAAACGCTCGTTTTCTTGTCATCCCTGTATATGTAAGCCCTGATAATCCTTTCCCTTCCTTCTTCATCCGTCACCTTCGAAAAGATACAGTAGTAGTTGCTCTTGAAAGAAATTATGCTCCTGTTCCTTATAAATGCCTCCCTGTTGACTCCGGTGAGAAACCTTTCTTCAAGAGGCCTGAGTTCCCTTTCTGAAACTATCCTTTCAACATTGGCAACCGTGAAGCCCATTCCACTCAATATCTCCGGGCTGCATCTGTTAACATTAATTTTACCATCCGAAACCATACTTATAAAGTCCGCCAGCCCTTTTTTATCTTCTCCGTATAATTCTTCACTTTCTTCTCCTTCCTCCTTTTCCTCTTTCTTCCCGAAAAGAATCTCTTCCGTGAAATCTTTCACCAGCAGGATCTCTTCAACGTTATTAATCGGGCAATTGGAAGGAGTATAAGGCAGCAACTCGCTCTTGTAGTAGAAAGATTCAGCCCCGTTCTGCCTGGGGATGTCGTCCCCGTCTATCCAGTCAAGGAGGGAGTCCCGGAGTGTGTCAGGATAACCCCGGACAGTAAAGAAATTGTTGAAGAGGTTCTGGAGAACCGTGTTGAGATCTCCCTGCTTCTCCCCGAAAATCCTGTTTGGATTTATCTTGCCGTTTTCATCCTCTACCCTAACCTCGATTTGCATTCCATCAAGCTCGTATGTCTTCTCCCTGGGCCAATTCCTGTCGGTGGAAAGCGAGCCCGATTCCCTCTCGAGCTGCATCCTTATTATCTCCTTGCCGATCTCTATCCCGACCTCCGAGATATATTCCATCTCAAAGGAAGATGAAAAAGCTGTCAGGGCATCAATGTGAGACCGGGTTCTTGCCTGGAACAGGAGCACCAGTGTCGACATTGCAAGAATGACCGCAAGCACGAATACGAGCACAACACCTCTATTCTTTTTCTTTCCCGGAATCTTTTTCATTTGAAGGCAGCTTC
>JAKPNC010000191.1 GCA_029548585.1 bacterium
CGTGACCGCGAAGATGCCTGCGCGCCTCAAGGAACATATCCCTGTTTTTGAGATATCGATTGAGAGCCAGACAGGTCCCCACAGCAAGGGATGGTGGTTGGAGGATATGCCTACCGGGCCTATCTATACGTTATGGGGAGGCTATGACGGCAAGGCCGAGGTGAAGAATAATTTCAAGATGCCCTTTGAGACCGTGAAATCAATTGAAGATGCCATCGAGTACAGGGTGAACATCCTGGACCGGGATAACCAGGAGTGGGAAGCGGAAATGAAGATACCCCTTGAAAAGATAGGCATCAATCCTTCAGAAGTGGACCGCGTGGCTTTCAATATCGGAACATCGAAAAGGGGAGGATGGTTTGCCTGGATTCCCACAGGCTCTTCTGTCTGGAGGATTGAGAACGCCGGTTTCCTGAGGTTCATGAAGTAAACACGGCTCCGGGTTTTTCGGGGCTTAAAAGGAGAGATATATGAAACTGAGACCTGTTTTGATCATGCTTGCGATGTCTGTTCTGTGCAAAGCCGGTTGCCTGTCAGCGGAAGATCTTGTCGGGAAGGACGAGATTCTTATCCTGAAAGAGAAAGGCATGATATATGTAAGAAGCCATTTTTCAACGCAGGACGACATCGTAAGCGTTGCGGGCATCGGCCAGTTTAACGGCCAGGTTAACCTTTACGGGGCTTTCCTGATCAAGAAAACGGCCCCCATGGATATTGCCAGCCTCAGGTCAGGGAATTACATCCACAGGTTCGGGGATGACGCAACGCCCTGGAATATCAACGGAACATACATAGGCGCCAACCACGGCGCTTCTGTGGGAATGGAGATTACTTCTCCCGGCCACGGGAAAGGCACGGGCGACCTCGGAAGCCTGTGGCAGGATACAGCAGGAAAGAAGTATTACCTCATAAGGATCGTGGACAAGGATAAGCTTCTGTTTCTCGGGGAAAACAGGCCGGAGGGAAACATATGGAAGTTCGATGGTTCTCTCAAGGGCAATTCCCTTAAGAGGGCCGGTACCGGAGAAGAGATAAATTTCACGGCCAAAAGGGGCGGAGCCCAGATATACCCGTCCTGCCGGATAAAAAAACAGGAATACCTCCTGGACGGCAAGACACCCCTGAAAGAAGGAGCCGCAGTGTCATGCCGGTGGTTTGACATCGTGGAGGAATACGACATAGTAAACATCGGGTCAGTCCTGGATGATATCGTTTCAAACCCGGGCAAGGAAAGGGACTTTTCCGCCCCGCATCTTGGCACAGTCATAGAGAACAGCATAACCTACCGTTTCATGCCATCCTGCGCGACCGTCATCTACTACGGGGCAAAATCCCTCCAGGAATTCAGGCTCGGCTACATGGGATTCATACAGTCACAGCAACTTGCCCAGGGCAATTACGATATCCACCAGTATTACATACCCAAGACCCTGCCCTTTGTCCAGGATGGCATCAACTACGATTTCGCCGGGATCCAGGATTTTTCCACCCGGCCGCCCTCCCCCATCGTTTTAACCCCGGATAAGAATAACGTGACCGATCCCGGGAATCTTCCCGAGAGGTTCATCCAGTTTCTCGGTAGAAAGAACGGGGACACAATTACGAGGGAAGTGGGATACGCCCTGGGTTACTCCCTGCTTCACGGGATAACCGTTCCATCAATAAGGGCCGCCAATACCAGCAATGCCATAACCGTTTATACCACAAGGAAATCCTATCCCAATGCCATAAACTTGAAGATGGGTCCCATTATCCCTGCAGGCACACAGTTTTACTGCGTAGCTTACAGGCAGTATTTCAATCCGGCCCAGGCCGGGAATGCCACCTGCCTTTACTGGAACAGGCAGGAAGAAGATACCGTCGTTTACGTTGATTACCACAAATCAGTTGAGAATGATAAAATAAGATTGCCTGAGGAACTGGCAGGCAGGAAGTTTGAAGTGGTCGAGAAAAGCGGCTCAGTGGTACTAAATACCCAGGGTACGGTTCCGGCCGAAGGGATATCCGTCACCGTCAGTGACGGTTACGGGTATATTGTGCTGAAAGTCCGTTGACAGGGAAAGAACCTGCATTTTAACCATGGAGGACGGAATGGAATACAAGTACCTGTTGAGAAGAAGGATGGCTTTCCTGCTAAGTCTTGCATGTTTCATCCTTCATCCGCCGGCTTCAGGGGCAGACTCTGCTGAAAAAAATATGTCTGTCCTGAAAGAAGGAGGAACCCTTTACATCAGAAGTTCCTTTTCTGACAAGGAAGACCTTTTGCTGAAGATAGGCCTCGGGGCCAACAGGCAGGTTAACTTTGCGGGCACATTCCTTCTTGACAAAAACGTCCCCATGACCGTAGAGGTTGCCGGGTCCGGTAAAATCATACACGGAAACGGGGATGATGCAACCCCGTGGCACCTTAACGGCACGTACATTGGTGGAAACCACGGCGCCGCCGTTGGATGGGAGGTGGAGTGCAAGGGGCACGGCCTGGAGAAAAAGGATATCGGCAGCCAGTGGCAGGATTCATCCGGAGTCAGGTTTTACCTTGTAAAGATACCGTCCGCGGACAGCCTGTGCTTCGTGGGAAGCAATGATTCGGACGTAAACATCTGGAAGATATCAAAGAAGATAAAGGGCGAGATCCTGACCAATGCCTCCGGGGCTGCCATCTCTTTCACGAAGATAAAGCTT
>JAKPNC010000211.1 GCA_029548585.1 bacterium
TTCCAGGCTCAAAAAGGCTTTAAGCAGGGTTTCCGGGCACTATAAAGCCGAATGAAAAGACTGATATTCAGGCTGCGGGCGAAGGTAAAACTTCCGGGGCATGGGGAAGTTTCCCGTTTTCTTTTTTGCACGTATTCCGGCATGGGTTCTGTTGCCTCGCCGGGTAACGGCTTGTCAGTCCTTCCCAACTTGTTCAGAGATGCTTGCCTTGTACAGGATTCTGTAAATACAGAAATATTCCGATTTGATAATCCATAAGGCCCTGTTGATGTTGCCTGGATTTCTGGCATCAGGCATTATGTTTAATTTCGTGCCCGTAGATAGGGAAAGGAATAAATGGCAAAGAAACTGGAGGCAAAACTCGGAATAATTGAAACCGTGTGCATAGCCACCGGGGCTATGATAAGCTCGGGACTTTTTATCCTGCCCGGTCTTGCATTTTCCAGGGCGGGACCTGCCGTGATCCTCTCCTATCTTATAGCGGGCCTGGCCTGCATACCGACCATCCTGAGCATGTCCGAACTGACCTCTGCCATGCCCAGGGCGGGGGGAGATTATTTTTACATCACAAGGGGCTTCGGATCGATGGTCGGCACCCTTTCGGGTTTTGCCTCGTGGTTTGCTCTCAGTTTCAAGAGCGCCTGGGCTCTCATAGGAATGGGTGTGTACGTGAGCCTGTTTACCCCTGTCCCCAAGGAATGGATAGCAGCCGGCCTGTGCGGTTTTTTCGTCATTTTAAATATCGTGGGAGTGAAGGAAGCCAGCAAGTTTCAGGTTGGCCTGGTTGCCGGACTGGTGGGGATACTCATTGCATATGTCGCCAGGGGGCTTTTTCATGTTGACGAATCCAGGTTTACGCCTTTCTTCTCCCGTGGTTACCTCGGGATGTTCAGCACGGCGGCTTTTGTCTTTGTTTCGTACGGGGGACTAACCAAGATAGTAGCCATGGCCGAGGAAGTGCGAAGACCGGAAAAGAATCTCCTGCTGGGCATGGTGATATCCCTGGCCTTTACATCCCTGCTTTACATGCTGGTTGTCTTTGTCACTGTCGGGGTCGTTGACGCCGGCACGCTTGAAAAGACCCTCATGCCAATATCCGCAGGGGCGGAGACTTTTGCCGGAAGGATCTTTGTTAATTCCATAGGATTGGCGGCTTCCCTTGCCTTTCTTACCACGGCAAACGCCGGGATCATGAGCGCTTCCAGGTACCTTCTCGGGATGAGCAGGGACGGGCATATACCCGCAATATTCCAGAAGGTCAGCACCAGCCATGCGACTCCTTACGTGTCAATAATCTCGACGGGCCTATTCATGGCCGCAGCCATTATCGCCATTAAGCTGGAGATCCTGGTCAAGATAGGCTCAATCATCTTTCTTCTGCTATATATACTTGCAAACGGTACGGTTATTCTTTTCAGGCAGAGCAGGATATCGAGCTACCGGCCGACATTCCGTTCACCGTTTTACCCGTATCTCCAGGTTGCCGGGATCGTCATAACGGGTTTTCTCCTGCTTGAATCTGAAACGGGTGTCCTTTTTCTCACCATGGTATTCTTTTCCGCTGTGGCTATTTTCTACATCCGCACCGCCCGCAAGAGGGTTGTCAGGGATTCAGCATTTGAACATATACTCAGGAGGCTTCTTTACGCGGACAGGGAGCTGACCGCCCCCGATGTTTCCTCGGAGCTTAAGGATATAGTCATATCGAGAGATAGCCTCGAGGAGAAGAAATACCACCAGAACCTCCGGAGAGAAACATGGGAGAGCATCATCGGCAACAGCAGCATCCTATGCATCGGGCATCCATCCGGCTACGAATCCCTTTTCCGGAAGATATCGGGGGTGATAGCAGGCGAGTTGTCGATGGACAGGCTTTTGCTTTTGAAAAGATTCGTAGAGAGGGAGAAGATGTCTTCCACGGTTGTGTCAGACGGCGTGGCCATGC
>JAKPNC010000235.1 GCA_029548585.1 bacterium
AGAGGTCAGAAAGATAAAATCCAACCGCATGCCCGAAGGCGGAATAGCGGTATACCTGAGAGGCGGCAAATATTTCATAAGTGATACTATTTCTTTTGACAAAGATGATTCCGGTACTGATGGTTCGCCGGTGGTATACAGAAGTTACCCTGGCGAAGAGGTACGCATCATAGGCGGCAGGCAGGTAACGGATTTCGAGTTACTTTCCGACCCTGAAATTTTAAAGAAACTGCCTGAAGAAGCAAGGGGGAAAGTGTGGGTGGCGGATCTGAAAAAACAGGGGATAACAGATTACGGAAAGCTTTTGCCGAGGGGACATTCTTATCCCTACATGCAGGCGGGAGCAATGGAGCTTTTGTACAATACAAAACCCATGCAGCTTGCACGCTGGCCCAAGGAAGGATGGGAAAGAGTAGCCGACCTGATTACACCCGAAGGCGATATGAAGGCAGCTAATTTTTATATCCAGAAAGGCCGCTTCAAATATTCCGGGGACAGGCCATCGAGGTGGAAAGAAGAAAAGGATATCTTGCTCGCAGGATACTTTTTGTGGGAGTGGGATAAGTTGCATTATAACGTGAGCTCCATAGATACAAAAGAGCGCATTATAAACATATCTAAAGACAAAAGATGGCACTCAAGCCAGACTATATCTGACGTACCTGTGGTCAAAGACACCCCCTATTATTTCTATAACATTTTTTCCGAGCTTTCTGCTCCAGGGGAGTTTTACGTAGACAGGAGTGCAGGGAAGCTCTATTTTTATCCTCCGGGCAAAATCCAGAACAGCGAAATTATTGTATCCACACTTAACTCATCCGTCATAAATATCAAGGAAGCGTCAAACGTGGCTCTTTACGGACTGACGCTCGAAGGCACATGGCATAACGCTATAGAAATGAGCGGCGGCAGAAACAACCTTATAGCGGGCAACACAATACGCAATACCGGAATACTGGGGATACTGATAAGCGGCGGCTGGAACCACGGAGTAGTCGGCTGCGATATATACGATACGGGAGAAGGCGGAATCAAACTAACCGGCGGGAATGTGGAAAAACTTGTCCCGGGATGCCATTATGTTGAGAACAACCATATATACCGGTTCAACAGGTTCAGTTTCGGCGGAGGCAAGTTTGCAATTTCAATGTTTGACGGAACAGGCAACAGGGCGGCCCATAATCTTATATACGACGCTCCCTATCTCGCTGTGCCTTTCAGCGGAAATGATAATATCATCGAGTATAACGAGATATACGACGTTATGCACGAAGCCCAGGACGGGGGTGCCGTTTACAACCACAACGGGGAGGCATACCTCAGGGGCCGTGGTAACGTGATGCGCTACAATTTCATCCACCATATAAGCACGCATACTTCTCCTACCAGGCCGAGCCTTGCCGCGGGTATTACCATAGACGGGTTTAACGGAGGCATGACTATGGAAGGCAATGTATTCTACCGAAATGCCCCCGCAATATTTACCCACGGGCCCGATACCCGCATTGAAAACAACTTTTTTATAGACAATACTCCCGGTATACGGATGGGCAGAAGGATTTTACTGGACCACACGAGAGTAAATACAATACTGCCAACCGTGGAAAGACTCTTCAAAGAGGCCGGCTACAAACAGCCGCCGTGGAATTACAGGTATCCCCAGGCGGTACGTGTGTTCGAAGATACGCTGCCCCTCGGCAAAACTGAAAATAATATTATAGAGAGGAATGTAAATACGGAAGGTAATTTTATACAGATTCCCATGTCTATCAATTCAGGAAAAAGCGTTATAAGGAATAACTGGGACGAAGGCGACCCGCTGTTTGTCAACCGGGGGCAGCTGGATTTCAGGCTCAGGCCTGGTTCTCCCGCATTCGGGATACATGGGATTGAGCCTGTTCCTTTTGAGAATATAGGATTATATAAAGACCAACTGCGCGCCAGCTGGCCCGTGGGAAAAGCCCAGCCAGGAAAATATTACATTGCTGAAAAGGCTGCGAAATCCGGAGAGCAGCATGATACAGACCCCATGACACGGAGGTTCCCAACTCTGAAAAGAGTCAGCAAAGCCCGCGAATATCAAGTAAAGAAAAGAACGTCTCCCATAACCGTAGACGGCAGGCTTGATAAGCAGGAATGGATGCAGCTTGATAAAGGCAGGGCAATGTTGATAGAAGAGAATCATATAACGGGCAAAATAAGAGAAGGGGCAAGAAGCTATGCATGGCTCCTTTTTGACGATGAATATCTTTACATGGGAATAGAAAATTCTCCTGACCCGTGGAAAGAAGGATTAGAAAAAGTATTGCCTTTTTCTCTCAATGAGATAACTATAGAAGGGATATTCATCCAGGGCATGGGATGGTGGGAGAAAGGACTGCCAATAGGTCCCTTATATACATTCAGCGGTTTCTCTGACGGGAAGTTCAAGATACACGACCTTTACGGGATGCCCCATGAGACAGCGGGAAAGATTGAAAAATCAATTGAATACAGGACGGCTGTGATAGACCCTGCAACCTACCACTGGACCGCGGAATGGAAGATACCATTTTCAGCTCTTTCCATGTCAGTTAAGGATATCAGCTCTCTGAAATTCAACATCGGAGGACCGAAGAGGGGAGGGTGGATCTGCTGGGTAGCAACAGGAAGCTCATTGTGGCGCGTGGATAACGCCGGCACCCTTAAATTCATCAAATAGCCTGTGGCCTTTTACACTATGAGAACGCAGGCTGAAGTATATCCTTAGCAGCTTTTGGGGAATAAAGCCTTTGGCTGCAAGGTTATTAAAAACGGCAAGACGAAGGTCTGATCTTCGCAAAAAGGAGGGAATTATGCTTAGAAAGATTGCTGCAGGCTTGTTATTATACGGAGTGTTTTTATTGAGTCTTAATGCATCAGGGTCAGAGATGAAACCCTTTCTCTATACCCAGGATTTTGAGGAATCCGACCCTGTGATTTTTTCGGAAAGCGACGGCAAGAAATATACAGCCAATTTCAACGGTATAACCGAAGAAAAAGCCTTCTCCGGAAAAAAATCCTATAAGCTTGATATTATCCTCGACGAAGGCGGTTATGCCTACTGGCATATACCCATCAGTGTTCCGGCTGAAGGGAAACTTAAATTCTCAGGACGCATGCTTGTGGGAGAAGAAACCACCGGCAGGGCCGGTCTTGGAGCAAACATTAGCTTTCTCCCCACCGGTCATTGCGCCACAGGTCCCTTTGTAAAACATGAAACAGCCACGAAAGAATGGAAGCTCGTAGAAGCAAATATAGTTAGTTTCGCCAAATCTGCCGCCGATAATGTCACTAAACAATACGTCTGGGAAGCACGGGGAGAAAATGTCGGCAGTTATATGGAGCGAATC
>JAKPNC010000018.1 GCA_029548585.1 bacterium
AAGTGACAGGGAGAAGCTTGACTTCCCCATGGCCCCGGTTTCGACGGAAGGAGTCAATGCCCTTGCCGAGTCTTCAAACAAGAAGGAAACCTGGAGATGGAGGATATTCAGCATATCGGCCATGGTGGGTATTATTTTCGGGGCCGTATATGTCGTCATACCGACTATCACGGGACTTATGATGTCAAATCCAGTACAGCTTCTTCCCATACCCTGGATAGATTTCACGGCGGCCATAGGCGTTAAACTCCCGGCGGCCCTTCTGGGTGTCATGACTGACCTTAGCGTTCTGCTGACCGGGCTGGTTCTTCCTTACTGGGTAGTTTTTGGAACCTTCGTGGGATCTGTCCTTGCCAAGCTGATAGGCAACCCCATACTTTACAAGATGGGAATAATCAAGAGCTGGCAACAGGGAATGACGGCAATCCCGGCCAACATGGTTGCCTCCATGGATTTCTGGATAAACGTAGGTATAGCCAGCGGTATCGTTGTAGCCATGATCGGTATAATAAAGACTATATCCAATTACATAAAGAAGGGGAGATCCAGAGAGCCTGTACGAAGGGAAGTGCTGCCTAAAGGCAGGGGAGATTATCCCCTGTCCGTTGCTATCCTTCTGTGGTTTCTTTCCACAGTTGTATATACCATTATATGTAAGATACTGGTGCCAAATTTTCCGCTGATTCTTTTTGTGATATTCGGATTTATCCTCACTCCATTTTTGAGTTATACGGCTGCAAGAATGTTCGGTATAACCGGTGTTGCCGGAGGGGTTTCCTTCCCTTACCTGAGGGAAGGGACGTTCATACTCAGCGGGTACAAGGGTGTTGATATTTGGTTTGCGCCCATTCCATATTTCAATCACGGCCACCTGGCCCAGACATTCAAGACCCTTGAACTTACGAGGACTAAATTCACATCCCTATACAAGGCAGAGATTACCACTCTTTTCATAATGCTCTTCTGCAGTTTTCTGTTCTGGTCAATTATCTGGAGGATGGCCCCCATACCTTCTGCGACTTATCCTTACGTTCAGAAGATGTGGCCCATGAGCGCCATGTTCCAGGCCCTTTGGGTAACCAGCACCGAACAGGGAGCAGGTTCAAGCTGGATGCTCCAGGCCATCAGATTCAAATACATTATACCTTCGTCAATAATAGGCGGGCTTTTATATGTGGTGATACTGCTGCTCAAGATTCCGGTTGGATTTTTTTACGGTCTTGTAGGTGGAGTGGGAGCCCTTCCTCATGCGTCTTTACCTATGTTCATGGGAGCCCTTCTCGGAAGGTTCTATTTTGCCAAGAAGGTGGGACCCCAGTGGAGAAGGTATCCTCCTCTCATTCTTGCAGGTTACTCGTGCGGGATGGGCCTTATCGGAATGGCTTCGGTTGCCGTTGCCCTGATAGCTAAGACAATATTCCAGATCATCTTCTGAAAGACCTGCTTTCAGGATGTTGATGGTCCAAAGGGGGTCATGAGGTCGTCCAGTCGGACAATGAAAGTATGAATTTGAGGACCTCTATCGCCTTTTCGTTCTTGTCTGATGATAATACCAGGGTCGTCCTGTTGCCTTCGCCCGATGTTGTCCCGTAGAGAGACTTCACGTCGATACCTTCATCCCTGAGTTTCTGTGCAACCTTCAGAAGAGCTCCGGGACGGTTTTCAAGGGATAATATAAGAACCTCTTCTTCTTCCGGCCCGTATCCCTTTTCTTCAAGAAGCCTTCTCACTTTACTGTTGCTGTCGGTCACAAGGCAGAAGAAAGCCTTCCCTCCCGAGGTGCTGACGGATATGCCCTCTATGTTGAACCCTGATCCTGAAATGGAATCTGCCAGATCCGCAATGGCCCCGATGCGGTCCTCCGTGACAAGCCTTATCTGCATGCCTGAAGATATGGTCTCCATGCCTCTCACCTCCCTGGTCCGTTATCCTTACGTTAAGGTTTCAAGGGTGGTTTATCTTCTGGTGCGTTTTCATAGAGTTTTAGCTGCTTTCCTGCAGTTTTCGATTACCGTAGCCACGTTTTCTCTCGTCCAGTCAGGATATAACGATACGAAGACTGTCCTGCTGCATATATCCAGGGTCACGGGGCACATCTCCTTGGAATATTCTGTCCTGAGAGATTTGTTGGCGGGGTGGTTGAACGGGTTGCGGAGAGGATGGCCTCCCACCCGCTTTTCAAGGATCGGTTCCCAGTTGGAGTAGATATGTCTTCCTGTATCTATTGGAAGCCATCCCCTGACACCTTCTGATCCGGCGAATTTCCTTGCCTGTTTTTCGCTGTCGAAGATGAAGGGTATAACGGTTCCCTGATCCTTTGCCGGGTCATTATATTTCGCAAACCTCAATCCCGGGACGCCTCCAAGCTCATCGAGCATCTGCCTGCGAACCTTTCCAAGGTCTTCGAGTATTCCGTCCATACGCCTGAGCTGAGCCTTGAGAACTGCGCCCATGATTTCGCTGGCACGCAGCTGAACGCCAATGAAAACCTCTATTTCCAGGTCTTCCTTGTAAGGCCTGAATGAAGCCCCCCCGTCGTGGTAAACAAGAGCCCTTTCGTATACCTGCCTGTTTTCCGTTACAAGGGCGCCCCCGTCTCCGCAGGAGATGATCTTGTAAAAGTTGAAACTGAAAGCCCCCGCATCTCCCCAGCTTCCGAGCCTCTTTCCCTTGAAGCTTACGCCGTCTGCCTGGCAGGCGTCTTCAAGAACTTTGAGTCCGTGTTTCTTTGCCACCTGGTTGATTTTTTCCATATCGGCGGAAAGGCCTACCATGTGAACGGGGATGACAGCCCTGGTGCTGGCAGAAATCTTTTTTTCCAGGTCGATGGGATCCATCATAAGGGATTCATCCACCTCTGCGAGGACCGGTATTGCACCGACGGCGAGGACCGCAAGGGCAGTTGCCATGAATGTGTAAGCGGGTACGATTACTTCGTCACCCGGGCCTATGCCAAGTCCGACCAGGCCGCATATCAAAGCGCTTGTACCTCCGCCTGAAAGGCATAAGGCATACTTTACGCCTATCTTTTCAGCCAGTTCTCTCTCAAACGTTTCGACGGCAAGGGTGTGGCCGGCGTCCTTGTTGCCTACCCTGAAAAGCTTACCGCTTTTAATAACTTTTTCAAGTTCCTTCAGTTCATCCTCTCCTATCCTGTACATATTATCTCCTTTACTTTCTTAAGAAGTTATTACACGTTATGGGGATCCTGAGTTCCCTGCTACCTGCATGATTCATCATGAAGTTTTTGCCTTTCCGGTAAGGAATGATACATCATTATTCAATAGATGGCAAGTCTAATGTTTGAGGCCCCATCCGGGGCAGACGTTTACAACCAGCAAGAGAAAGCTCAAAGGCCCCCTTGAAAAAAATATTGCAACAGGTCTTTGAAATAATCCATGGAGGATCAGGGTATTATTATATATATGTGTATCAATATATTATCAAGCCGTGTAGGCCGGTTTAGAAATATATTTTATTTTTCCGATTCATCTATTGACACATGCAAAAAAAACAAGTATAATATATGAGTGAAATTTTTTGCGAGTATATCTCCGCTCATTGAAAAAAGAATTTATGGTTAAGCTAGAAAGGGCATATAGTGGATGCCTTGGCAAAACATGGCGATGAAGGGCGTGGCAAGCTGCGATAAGCCCCGGGTAGGTGCAAGCAACCTTTGATCCGGGGATTTCCGAATGGGGAAACCCATCTACCTTAATAGGTGGATATTTACCGCAAGGTAAAGGCGAACCGGGGGAACTGAACCATCTAAGTACCCCGAGGAAAAGAAAGAATATTCGATTCCCTGAGTAGCGGCGAGCGAAAGGGGAAGAGCCCAAACCGGACAGTGGTGATAACATAGGCGTGTTCACTGTACGGGGTTGTAGGATTTAACAGGGAGAGGCCTATCTCTCCGACAGGTTTAAAAAACTTTCAAGATAGTTGAATGACATGGAAATGTCAACCACAGAGG
>JAKPNC010000035.1 GCA_029548585.1 bacterium
GATTTCAAGCTTCTTTCCCCCGGTCACGCGGAGGGCTTGCCCTGAAACGCCTTTAACGTACTGCAAGGCGCTGCCGGAAGGTTTTATATCTTCAGTGGTTGCCGCCGTTATAAATGGCAGGGCAGGAAGCAGACCGGGCAGGCCAAACGATATTACCGGCGGAACATTCAACAGTTTGAAGAAGGCAGGCGGGCATGTGCCGTGAAAACTCGTTATGTCTGGTTCCAGGCTCCATATCCCATACTCTCCTTTAACAGGTATGGATACATTTCCTATATTGGAAGCCGCTGCTGAAAGTGCATCTGATCCGTCCGGTTTCCTGACGGTAGAGGGCCTGGTCAGAAGTATTTCCAGGTTCTTTGTATTCTCTGGCACGTTGAAGAAAACCGGCATGGCTTCACCCGAACGTCCGTAAGGCATGCTTCCTCCGGAAAGAGACCAGAATCCTTCAGGGGAATAAAGGCCTATCTTTTCAGACGTGGAATCAAGAACGGTAAAGCCTTCTTCTCCTCCTGTGGAAAGAAGGTAGTATCCTGTCTCAAAGGTACCAGGAAGCAGAACCTCCGCATGATAAGACTGCCTTGGCTTTCCGGGTTCTACCGGGTTTTTAATGAAATATGATCCGGGAGGCATCCTTTTCTCGAGAGTAACCCTGATTCCTGTAAGGGGGCTTGAAATCCCGGGTTTTGTTACAGGCCAGGAATATGTCGTTATTTGCGGGTTTTCTTTCACTGTATGAAGAACCATTCTAACAAATGTCTGCTTTCCCTTTTCGTGCCTGAAGACCACCATGCTCTCAACGACATCCATAGATTTGACGGCAAGCGGAGTAACTTTTCCACTCCAACCTTTTTCAGCTACAATTTTCAGTGCCGTAGGTATCCCTATGAGAGGATTATGCCATTCGTGCGAGCCGAGATAATCCGGCAGGCTATTCCACGTGAGAGGATCGGGATTTCTTGATGAAAGTTGTGGTGCGAGAGGCCTTGCGGCTGAATACCTGGACATATCTTTCAAAGCCTGTTCGGCCACCGTCCGGTACCTTTCATCCCCTGTCAACCAGTATGCCATGGAATAGGTGAAACCGTCGTAATTCTTGTAGGATACGGCGTTTTCTCTCCTGTCAAAACGGTATCTCTGGTCAACCAGCTTCAGGAATGATTCCTTTGCAGTCTCGTCCCCCGTCTCGAGATAATACTCCAGGATATTGTGGCTTGCGCGGTGATCCTTGTACTCAGCGCCGTAACCGCCGTTCGCTGCCAGGTTTATTCCGTTCTGACTTTTAATGTCCAGGATTCCCCTCACTGTCCTTGTAAGGTTTTCAACGCTTTCAGGATCCCAGTCAAGCATTGCCACCGTCAGAAGAACCCTCATTGACAAAAATGGCGTGCCGGTTGTCACATCAGGTTTTTCCTTCCATGTCTTATTTATGGATTCCCTGGCCATCTTTACCATTTCAAGGGCAAATTCGTTTCCCGTCAGGTAATAGTCATACAGCCAGTGGCCTATATCTCCCCCGTGGACGATAAAATTGTAAGTTCTGTCTCCCCATAAAAATGGAACATACCTTGCCTCTGGAAAAGTTCCTTTTGGTTTTTTGGGAGCATCGTATCTCATTATGGACCAGTCACCGGTAAAATTGCTGAATTTCCTGCCCAGGTCGTAATACCTTCGTTCTCCGCTTCGTCCATAATGGCGCCACGTTTCACGCTTCATCCCGTATTCCCCAAGGAAAAAAGACCTCCATTCCATCATGATCCTGCCCCGATGGTCTTCATACCTGCATGGAGTCATGCCCCATCCAAGGAAGCCGTTGACCGGGAAAGCCTTCATGGGAATCTCAAGCCTGTCCCACATTTCACGAATAAGCATTTCCTCCGCGGGAAACTTTTTTTCGTCTTTATGGTGCATAGGGTAACCCATTGCATTTGTTTTGCAAAGCCATTCTGGATCTGCCGCTGCGAGGATCTCGTTTGAAGCGGCCTCGCAGAGGGCTCCCATGTTTTCAGGAGAACCGGGATGGTCTATAACGATCCATAAATCGTGGGTACGTGCATATCCCTGTGCGTTTCCCTTTTCCTGGTCGATGCTCCTGGCCGCTCCTCCCCAGCTTGGCTGATAAAATTTTTTCCCCCACGTTCCGTAATACTCCTCAAGGACTGTCTTTGACCTGAAATCGAGATCCCTGCCGGAACGTCCTGACCAGAAAAAAGCCTCAGCTCCCGAAGGCCCGAATGATATCTCCTTCGGAAACCTTTCAGCAAGCCGGGGCATGACTATCGACATCCTGAAATTCCCATAATCACCGCATGCCCAGTCTCCGACACTCTCTACTTGTTCCAGAATTTCTGACTTTCCATCAGACTCCCTTCCTGTAATCCCCCTGCTCTCCCTTTCAAGAAAGTGTGGATACTCTTCCTGCATCATGAAAACCCTGCCGCCATTTCCCTTAATTCTTGAAATTTTCCTTTTTCCTCCGGTCTTGCCGGCAGATATCAGCACCTCGCGCGGAGAAGATTCAGTTCCAAATGAAAGGCCGTAGTTTTTGAACCATAAATCATTGGTGTCACCTGTTATGACAAGAGAGTGGGTTACCTTGAAATTAGGGGTTCCCTCCCAGAAATAGATCCATACTTCCCCCCTTGCTATCTTTTCGCCATCATCGGTTACATACCATCCCGAACGTTTGAGTACGAGCCTTCCCGGTCCTTCCTTGAGCACGACATTTTCAATTTGAGCATTTTTCCCTGATATCCTGGCGGTTCTGCCTTTGTTATCTACAAGAAAAGCCCCGGTTCCGGAGCCTCCAAGAAACTTGATTTTGTTCCCGGATAACAGGAGGCTTGCACTTTCGGGCAAAATGGATATATTGCTGAATTCGTATACAGCCTTTCCCGTATCCACGATGAACCCGGAATTATTCCGTTCAACTCTCAATGGTGAAGGGTGAGGCTGCCTTCTTATCCCTTCCTTATACTCAACTCTGTAACTGCCGGCAGGGCTTGCCGTAAATCCGGCCAGAGCCCACCTGATACTGCCGTCACGCCACCTGGCTGCCACGTCAACCTGGCATGCCACTTCTTTCCCGTTAACCAGTATCATTACAGATTCCGGGTCTTTCAACTCTCCTGCCGGAAATGGAAGTCCCGCTACCATCGGCCAGGGAGCATCAATCCCGGAAACGTCGTTTATCCTGAGGTCAAATCCTCCGGCTCTGGCCATCTGGCAAGCCAGGAAAAGAATAATTAACATGCATCTGATCTTTTTACTCATTCATTTTCCATAAATACGAAAATTTCTTCTTATTCAGTGACACTGTTGGTTATAACTTTTTCAACCTCCACGAGATTGCCAACGGAAAATCCGGGATAAGCTATCGAACTCTCTTTGAGATCCTCGCCCCACAATGTGCGTCCGTTTCCGAATACAAGGCAATCTTCCGGAGCCTGGTAGCTCCAGAGGGTTTCGAGAGTTTCAAGAGAAACCACCCTCGTGACGGTCTGCCCCTTTCTTACGAATTCACCTGGAAGGGCTTCAGCTATTATGAGTCCTTCAGCCTGGGAGACCATCCCCGTCATCTTTGCATTCTGTCTCATCTGGTACTGTACGGGAGGAATCTCTGGTTTGCCATCGATCATACCCAGGAACTTCAGGCTGTTTGACATGCCCCTGAATGCGTATTCAACAGAAACGTGGTTTAGCACAGACTGAGGTGTAAGTTCGCAAACAAGTATCCGGGGTTTTCCTGTTTCTCTCGCGAGGTTGAGCACCATGCCGAATGATTGTTCATCGAGCCTGTCCCTTATCTTGAACCACGGAAGTCCGAAAGCCTTAACCAGTTCTTCGTTCTCCCTGTATCCCCATACCAGGGATATAGAGGTATCGCTCCACCCATGAAGATCTATGATAAGGTCTGCCTTGCTCATCCATGTTTTCTTGACGGCCTGTGTAATGGCGAAAGTATATGTATCCGCCGTAGGATTGTCAATCCAGCACCTGTCCATGTTGTATGCAAGAGTGGGACCTCCTGACCTGTCAAGGTAAACCCTCCTGTACCTGAACTCCTCCATGGGAAAATCCTGTCTGCGGCTTAAAACCGCTATGGGATTCATGACGGGAAGAAATACGACGGTGCCCTTCAGTTTTTCAGGATCAAGCCTGTTGAAGAGTTTCTCTATTGCAGCGATCCCGTTCAGTTCCCTTCCGTGCTGTCCTGCCGTTATGACGGCAAGAGGTCCCGGTACAGAACCTGTAACCTTCAGAACCGGCAGCCTTGCCTTAACTCCCTGTGCCCACTTTTCAACTTCGAGAAAACTCCTTTCCTTTCCGGCCATGACATTTGACATCTTCATCTCCCCTTGTTGATTTATTCCATTCTTCCAGTTAAATTTTGATTAATATTGAAATAGTTACTCTAACTTTCTTTCCTATTTGACGCAAAGTTCCTTTAAAAGTTTATCCTGCCAAGTCTTTATTGAGACTAATCTTAATTATATCACATTTCAAAAAGAGACTGACGGGCAAAAATGCATAAATACAAAGATAACAGGGACATTGCCTCCGGTTTACAAAGAAACGTTTTCCGGCAGCAATCCGTTTAGCGCGCCCTGCCCGTCACGAATAGCCTGAATTCCTTTTCAACCTGGCTCATTTCCTTCATATCTGAAGGTTCTGGCGGAAGGGGTGTGAACCTAAGCTG
>JAKPNC010000268.1 GCA_029548585.1 bacterium
GGGTCAACGTTTATTTCTGCTGGGAGTACTGGGCTCCTGCCGCAATATTCGCCATATTCTTTCTTCTTCTTCTTTCGTCCCTGAGCCGCTTATTCGAGCTTTCTTCAAAGGAACTTATGCTCGTTTTCGTTATGGCTTCCACGGCCTCCGTGCTCCCGAGCATGGGCTTCGTTTCCTCTCTCATTCCGATAATTTCAGGCTTCACTTATTTTGCCACTCCGGCCAACATGTGGGTCGAGAAGATCATAAACAAGACGCCTTCCCTTCTCATGGTGAAGGATACCAGGGCCATCACGTGGTTTTACGAAGGACTTCCCCACGGAGAAGCAATTCCTTACGGCCCCTGGATAGCCCCCATGTCCTTTATCCTTCTCTTCGTCCTCGTCTTCTCCTTCCTGAGCATATGCCTCATGGTTCTTTTCCGCAAGCAATGGGTGGAGAAGGAAAGGCTGACATACCCGCTGACCATATTGCCTCTCGAGATGATAAAGAAAGAGAAGGGCTCGAAGGTTCCCCTTCTGCTGAAGAACAGGCTTTTCTGGCTTTCTTTCTCGATAGTCTTCCTCTACTACTTTTTCAACTGGCTTACCCGCAGGACAACGGGCAGCCAGATGCTCTCCATGACAGGTTACATACACCTTTTCAGGAAAACAACGGGTCTCAACCTCAATCCTGATTTCCCCATACTCGGCCTTGCGTACCTTATCCCCCGCAGCGTCTCGCTTTCCCTGTGGCTTTTCCACGTTATTTTCACCATCCAGAACGGTTTTCTCAACATCAGCGGTTTCAAGCTTCCTGGTATAAACGAACCTTACGGGGGACGTTCGACCATAACTTCTTTTGAGGGCGCCGGCGCCATGCTTTTGCTGGTCTGTGCCCTTTTCTGGCGCGCGAGGCAGCATCTTTCCGACTGTTTCGGAAAGGCGTTCGGCCGCCGGAAGTCCGTTGACGATTCAGGGGAACTCTTCTCATACAGGACCGCCGTTTTCGGGGCGATCATCAGTTTCATCCTGACAGTCTTCTTCATGCATTACTCGGGCATGCCCTGGATAGTCGCCGTTGCATTCGTCATATTTTCCATAGTCGTTTTCCTCGGGATCTCCCGGATAGTATGCCAGGCAGGCCTGCCGGCGGCCCGTGCGATGTGTATCCCCACGGTTTATACCTCTTACCTTCTTCCCCCGTCTCTCCTGACTGACCAGGGATATCTCGCGCTCGGGCTTCAGCACAGCTGGGCAGCCGACATAAGGACTTCGGTGATGGCCACGACCGGCCATTCCCTGAGGATACAGGACGAGGTAAGGATGCCTTCCAGGCTTCTTTTGGCGGGAATAATTACCTCGATCGTGGTTTCCTACGTTGCTTCTTCTTACGTCCACATCAACTCCGCCTACCGGCTTGGAGCCCTTAATGCTTCCGTTGCGCCTACGGGAGGCAGCAGCTGGTTTTTCGGGGGGGGGCTTACCCGTTTCGTTGCAAACTTCGTCCTGCCTAAGATAGAGAACCCGATAACCAGGGAGATCATGCTTCCGCGTTACATATTTACCGGGATCGGAGCCTTTCTCATGGGGGCCCTGATGTTTCTCCATTCCAAGTTTCTCTGGTGGCCTGTACATTACATAGGATTCCCCATAGCTGAATCCGCGCCGCTCCAGTCAAGCTGGTTTGCCATATTCCTTGCCTGGCTCATAAAGGGGCTGATCCTCAAGTTCGGGGGACATAACGTTTACAGGAAGAGCGTGCCGTTTTTCCTCGGCATGATCGTTGCCTACGTAACCTGGCTGGTCGTACAGAGCGTTGTCATGCTTATTCTCGTAAAATGATACACCTGTCGGTCATACTCTTTCCTCTCGCCGCGGCAATGTCCGGTGATGTTGCCGGAGATTTTATCCGGGGCTCTTTTGTCCACCGGGGCGCCGAACGGGTTTATTACCTTCATCTTCCCCGGGGTACCATGCCTTCCCGGCCCGTTCCCCTTCTCTTCATCCTTCACGGCGGAGATGGCGGCAGTGCCCGCATGATGGCTTCCTATACGGGCTGCAACAGGATATCCGACAGGGAAGATTTCATCTCTGTATATCCCAGGGGGCTCGGGGGCCAGTGGAACGACGGCAGGGGCAGTTCCTTCCGCATGAGGGATAACTCCGGGGTGGACGATACGGGATTCATATCATCCCTCCTGGACAGGCTCGGGGAAGAATTTCCCGTTGACATGCGCAGGGTTTACGTAACGGGGGTTTCAAACGGCGGGATGATGACATACCGGCTGGGGCTGGAACTGGGAGACAGGCTTGCAGCCATTGCGCCTGTCATCTCTGCCCTTCCTGCCAACCTTTTATATTCGAAGCCGTTGCGGCCCATACCCATACTTGTGATGAACGGCACGGAAGATCCTCTCATACCCTGGAAGGGCGGCCATGTACAGCTCATGGGGAAGAAATTCGGCAGGGTTCTTTCAACCATGGAGACCGTTTCATTCTGGGTCAGGTCAAACGGTGTCGGAGAGGAACCATCCGTAAAGGTTCTTCCCGATCTTGACCCCCGGGACGGATGCAGGGTGGAGGTTTCATCTTACGGGCAGGGGAGCCCTTATCCGGTTATCCTGTACACTGTCCGGGGAGGAGGCCACCACCTGCCGGGAAGCAGGACCCTGGCGAGATACATCATGCTGGGCAGAAAGTGCATGGATATCAGCGGTGCCGAAACCATATGGAATTTTCTTAAAGAGCATTCTCTCCCATCGGACGAAAAATAATGTTAAGGCAGGAGAAATGGAAAATCTGAACGACATATACACGATCTCGCTCAACCCGTCCATAGATTATTCGTTCATGCTCGGGGAAGATATTGTCTATGACGACATAAACAGGATAAAGGAATCCAGGACAGATCCCGGCGGCAAGGGATTAAACGTTGCGCGCATGCTTTCCGGACTGGGTTGCCGGTGTACCGCCCTGGCCCTTCTGGGAGGGGAAAACGGAGACAGGCTCAAAAGCCTCCTTGAGAGGGAAAACATACGGTACAGGCACGTGGAGATCAAGGGCAATTCAAGAAGCGTCTACAACTTTTTTTCCGGAGAGAAGGTATTGAGGTTCAACCAGGCAGGACCGCGAATATCCAACCTTGAAAAGAGGATGTTCTTCGGGCTCCTTGAAGAAATTCCATTCGGGATAGGAGACATGCTTTCCATTTCAGGCAGCCTGCCCCGTGGATTGAGCGTAAGCACATACAGGAAGATAATAGAAAAATCCCGCGGCAAAGGCGTCTACACCGTGCTTGATGCCGACGGTGAAGCCCTTTCTGAAGGAATCATGGCAGCGCCGGATGTCATAAAACCCAACATGTGGGAGTTTGAAAGGATTGCCGGGGAACCGGTATCTTCATACCAGGCGTTTCTCAAAACGGCTGAAGGTATCATCAACAGGGGCATCTCAACCATCCTTCTCACTCTCGGTAGCCGCGGGGCTCTTCTTTTTTCCCGGGAGACGCTCTTATACTCATCAATTTCCAAGGTTCGGGTTGAAAGCACTGTCGGCTGCGGGGATGCCTTCCTGGCCGGTTTTCTCCACGGGGTTTGCAGGGGTTTTAAGATGGAGGAATGCCTTAAATGGGCTTCAGCCTCGGGTACGGCGAAAGCCTGCGTTAAAGGCACCCTGATGCCTGAAAAAAAAGAAATAGCCAGGGTGCTTGAAAAGGTTAAAGTCAGAAGGGCCGGAAAGGCCGAGCTTGATTTTCTCTTTGGAAAAGGGAGAGACAGGGATTAACCGCATGTAAAACCGAAATCGGTTTATGCGGGATATCTCCTGCCCCGCAAACATTTATCTTCCCGCACAAATTAAATTTTGCTTATTCATGGTTATGTGCTTTAATTAAAATTATTTCTCAAAGCGCAAAAAGAAGGGCATGGGAGGAAAACGTGGAGAAAGCAAAATCAAAAGGATCAGCCGGTTCCGACAGGATGTCTCCCGGATGTTCAGCTCCCTGTTACGGAGTTTTTCTCAAGCATGACGAGACGATCTCCCTCAGGGACGGTGTCCGGCTTGCCATGGATATATACTTTCCCGCTCTTGACGGCAGGAGAGCCGAAGGCGCTTTCCCTGTGATCCTGGTCAGGACTCCCTATGACAAAAGCCCCATGTTTCACTACCGTTACTTTGCCGAGAGGGGCTACGTAGTTGTCTGCCAGGATGTCAGGGGCAGGTACGCTTCCGGGGGCTCCTTCTATCCTTTTGCAAACGAGGGACCTGACGGTTATGACACCGTGGAATGGATCGCTTCCCAACCATGGTGCAGCGGAAAGATAGGCACAAGCGGGCCGTCATACTGTGCGGCCGTCCAGAGCGCGCTGGCCAGCCTGAACCCGCCGCACCTGGCCGCCATGATCCCGACTTACGGCCCTTCAAGCTATTACCACAGTTCCATGAGACACAACGGGGCCCTTGAGATGAGGTTTTTTGTCTACGCCTTTACGATGGCCGCGACAAGCCGTGAGGCTGCCGCCGATCCTTTCGTCAAGGCCGCTCTCGATGAGGCCTGCAAGAACATATGGGAATGGGTCAGGTCTTTCCCGATAAGGAAGGGAGAGACTCCTTTGTCTCTCGTCCCCTCTTACGAGCAGTGGGCGATAGATATCTCCACCAGGGCTGTCTACGACGAATACTGGAAGCGTCCCGGTTACGGCCCGATGCCTTTTTACGATCTCCACGCCGACGTGCCGACCCTTTATGTGGCCGGCTGGTATGACACCTACACCAGGGCTTCCTTTGAGAATTTCATCCAGCTTGGAAAAAGACAGAAAAGTCCCGTTCACATCCTGGCAGGCCCCTGGACGCACGTGGGCGGGTTCAAGGGTATTGCAGGGGATCTTTTGACCGAACCCTCCGGCGGGCTGAACGATGCCATGACCCACGAGTTGAGATGGTTCGATCGATGGCTCAAGGGACTGCCGACGGGAGTAGACAGGGAAAAGAGGGTAAAGTATTTCCTCATGGGAGGAGGCAGCCGTCTTGCCCCGGACAGCAGCAGGATATACCATGGCGGCGAATGGAAAGAATCCGATACCTGGCCCCCGCCTGACACAAAGCAGGTTTCTTTCTTCCTGCATCCCCTGGGAATCCTCTCCGAAAGGGCGCCCGAAGGCGAAAATTCTTCCAGTTACAACTTTGATCCTTCGGATCCCGTGCCGACCATAGGAGGCAGTCTTTCCGCGATCCCGCTTCCCGCGGGAGGCTTCGATCAGAAAGGCCGGGAGGATTTTATTTTTTCAAAAAACGCCCTTCCTCTCTCCTCGAGGCAGGACGTCCTCTGCTTCATGTCAGGAATCCTTGAGAACGACCTTCTGGTTGAAGGTCCCGTGTCAGCCAGGCTCTGGGTTTCCACCGACGGGCCCGATACGGATTTCACCGCCAAGCTCATTGATGTATACCCTCCCACTCTTAATTATCCGCACGGTGCGGCCGTCAATATAACAGACAGCATCATGCGGCTTCGTTTCAGGAACGGTTTTGAAAGGGAAGAGCCCGCGGTGCGGGACGAGGTTTACTGCATCAGTTTTCAGCTCTACCCGACGGCCAACAGGTTTGCAAAGGGCCACAGGATCCGACTGGATATCTCGAGCAGCAACTTCCCGAGGTTTGACGTCAATCCTAACACCGGCGGCCCTCCCGGGAAGGAAAGGAAAAAACGGGTAGCCGTCAACACGATCTTTTACGGCGCTTCAAGGCAGTCATGCATCACTCTTTACGTCTCAGTCCGACAGGGATAAACGCCGAACCCGCCTTCGGGGGCGCGGTTATTCCATACTCGTTAAAGGAAACACAATAAAAGGGAGGAAGAATAATGGGAAAGGCGAAATTTGCATGCACGGTGTGGCAGTGGGGAACGAGAGACAGGGAACAGTTTGTACAGGCTCTCAAAGACATAACCGAAGCAGGCTACAGGTATTTTGAAAGCGTCAAGGCGGCAATAAACGTTTTTGACGGCGACCAGGCTGGTTTCAGGAAACTCTGCGATGAATACGGGGCCCATCCGGTGGGTTTCTATTTTCATCTCAACGGCGACTGGGACAACGACGTGGAAGACGTCAAGAGGAAGCTGCCCTTTTTGGTTGAAAGCGGGGTTAAGCGGATGAATATCCAGGCAACGGGGTTAAGAGGGCGTCCGGCAAACAAGCAGGAGCTTGAGTACGACCTCAAGGTCATCAACACGATTGCCGGGCTTACAAGGGAACATTCCATCGTCCCGTGTCTCCATCCTCATTTCAATACCTCGGTCATGTATGAAAGCGAGATAGATTTCATCATGCAGAACACTGATCCTTCACTCGTGGCATTCGGCCCGGATACTGCACACCTTGTTGCCGGAAAGTGCGATCCGGTAAAAATGATAGGCAGGTATGCTGACAGGGTGAAATTCATCCACCTCAAGGATATCACGAGCGCCCGCATCGAGGCCGAGGGGACGCAGGCCGGAGTGGAGGTATACTCTGCCAACGTTTTCCGGGAACTGGGAGAAGGCATCATAGATTTCCCCGCCATCTTCAGGATACTCGACGACGCAGGATACGACGAATTCCTGACCGTTGAACTCGACAGGAGCCGGTTTACCAACAAGGAAAGCGCCGTTATATCCATGAAGTATCTTAAGGAGCACTACCGGCAGGACTGAATATCGTAAATTATTCGTGGCGGAGTCCTGTAAAAGCCCTGGACAAGGGTTTCATTCAGCCGTATTGCCAGAAAAAACGGGGGAAAAATATGGCCGATTACAACATAGAGGATTTCAAGGCTGTCGGAGACGGCAAAACTCTCTGTACCGGCAGCATTCAGAGAGCCATAGACAAGTGCCATGCAGGCGGGGGCGGCCGGGTTGTATGCGGAAGCGGTACCTTCCTTACGGGGTCCATAGAGATTAAAAGCAACGTTGAGCTTCACCTGGAACACGGCTGCCGCCTTCTGGGAAGCGGAAACCTGGAAGATTACAATGAACTGTCTTCACCGGGATTTATCAGGAATTCAGACAAGACGGCGGAGAAGAGCAACAAGGCCCTCATCATAGGCGCCGGAGCCTGCAATATTTCCCTGACGGGCAGGGGAGAGCTTAACGGCAACGGTCCCGCCTTCTACAGGCAAGAGGATGCCGGCGCTTCCGGAAAATTTGAAAAGCCCGGGACCCAGCGTCCCAGGATAGCCATGCTTTACGGGTGCCGAAACGTCCTTATCGAAGGTTTGTCATGCATCGATTCCGCGTGCTGGACATTCTGGCTTATGAAGTGCGAGTCCGTGAATATCAGGGAACTCAGGATAAGCGGGAACCGTAGGATGAGGAATAACGACGGAATAGACATAGACGCCTGCCGCAACGTTGTCGTGAGCGATTGCATCATGGATACGGAAGACGACTGTATCGCAGTCCGCTCGATACAGAACATGTACGATGAGCCCGTGGCCTGCGAAAACATAACCGTTACCAACTGCATCATGAAGACCGGGTGCAACGGTATCAGGATAGGGTGTCCCTGCGATTCTGTCATACGAAACTGTGTTTTCAGCAACCTTGTAATAGAAGGCTGCAACGGAATAGCCATACAGAATCCCTCAAGGTACTTTTCTGAAGGCAGCAGGGAAAGCGCCGTGATACACGACCTTGTATTTTCAAACATTACGGTCTCCTGCAGCCATCATCCCGTCCAGATATACGTTGAAGAAGGCATCTGTCTCAAAAGGCTTTCAGATCTCACATTTTCAAATTTCAGAGCAAGAAGCTCAGGCCCGCTTCTGGTACAGGGAAGCAGCGGAACCATAATCAGGAGAGTGCGCTTTGACAGCATGAGCATTGAAACCACAGGAGATAACGCCATAGTCTGCCGCAACTGTGAAGAAGTTTCTTTCAACGGCCTGTCAGTCTCCAGCCTGGGTGAAAGGTAACCTTACACATCCTTGCAGGTTTATGGCCGTAGTCAGCCGTCGAGCTGTCTTATGCCCGAGTTTCAAAAGGCTTCATTGGGCAGGCGGATGTGCCTGGACCGCGGGCTCTGCCAGGGCTGAACGGCTTGTGAGTGACGTGGAGGCAAAGAAGGATGAAAAAGATTTATACCCCATGTTTCAGGTGGTCGGTTGACGGGTCCGGCGAATCCTGCATAACGGATAACGGAAATACAGTAGCCAGGTTCTACGGCGGCACAGACAGGCTCCCGGATGACAGGTTTGCCCCTCTTCGTCCCGTATCTCTCCACGATGTCAGGTTTTTTCCAGGAGGCCAGGCCATGATAGACGAGGGAGAGGTCTGCGGCCCGGTCTGCCTTTCCTGGCGCAAACACCTTATATTCAACATGGAGGTCAACGAAGTGAAGGCTGACGAAAGAGATCCGGGAAGGTTTTGTCTTCTTGTCAGGACGACCGATACCGCTCTTCGTCTTGACAGGCCGTCATCGAAAGACTACCGGCCGGGCAATGTCTCTGAAGAAACGAAACTCGAGCTTTATTTCGACGCCCGCATCAGGGGGTACGTTTACGATATCCGCACCTCCCTCCGTGTCGCCCCGGGAAGGGAAGAATTCATTCTGGAAAATTGCATGAGAGGGTTGGAATTCGCTGATCTTCTTCCTTCCGGCGCCTTTGATAATTTTCCTCCGGAAGGCAGAAAGAAATATACCCACGTAATCTACGAAAGCAGGGACGGTAAATTGTACAACCGTCCGCAGAACAGGCACCTGGGGCCCGACAAGAGAGACATCTTCTATTCTCCGGGCGGTTTCCTGGCATTCGTTGCAGAGAAAGAAGGCAATCCCGCCGTCCAGTTCCTTGACAGGAGCGGTTCTCTTGTCTGGAGCGAGATATGCTGGGCCATGTACGACGTCCACTTCAAGTATAAGAGTGATATTGGAAAATCCCGTATCATGAAAGGGCTTCCGCTTGAAGTCAGGTACAGGATTTATTCCATTCCGCCAGGAGAAGCAGAGAGGATGCTTGAGATCTCGGAGCCCGATCCCGTCCTTGAAGACCCCCTGGTCAGGTGCCCCGTTTTTTCGGGATTTGACGTTAATACATTCGATCCATCCGATGAATACCTCAGGCCTTCCGACAAGTGGTTCTGGCAGATGAGCGATACATCCTGCGCCTGGGACTGGGATACAGGCTTTGGGAAAGGCGGCTCCCTTTCCATATCGAGGCAGGAAGGATCCGGAAACCTGGATGGGCAAAAAGACGCCGGGAAATCCCAGTGGGAATTATATACCATAGGCAAGGTATTCCCCCTTTCCGGAAGGTACGAGATCAGGGCCATGATCAGAACCGAGGATGTAAAGGGTAAGGTTTACATGTCCTGGGAATACCAGGATTTTTCAAGCGAGGCAAAGGGGATTGAGGCATCTTGTAAAGATAAGGAGGTTTCAGAATCTTTTTCCGGAACAACGGGATGGACTGAAGTCGTATTTTCCACATCTGAAAACGTAAATGCCTTTTTTCCTTGTCTTTACCTTGTGCTTGAAGGCACTGGAAAATGCTGGTTCGACGATCTCCATATCCGTATGTTATGAATACCTGTTTTGCTTCCATTGCCATACCCGGATCGTGTGGGCGTTATGCTTTTTCCGGAGCAAAAGGCGGATTAAGACAGAGTATTTCTCATCTCTTTCCTGACACTGACATCCAACTTTGAGAATGTCACTTTACCTGTCTGGTTTTGGAGATGGCATATT
>JAKPNC010000049.1 GCA_029548585.1 bacterium
ATAAAATGGAAGCCGAGGTGAGAGTCTGCGGAATAAAGGTATGCGGAAAAACCTTCCTTGCGGTACCCCCGGGAACAGGGGATATAAAACTTGACGGTCCGTTCATGAAGGACAGCCAGGGTTCTTTTCTCGCGGTATCGACCCCGGCGTCTGCGCCTGTCAGGGCGGAGAAGGCAAGTGAAATCCTCAATATCATGCTCTCCGGTTCGTATCCTGAAGGGATCTCAGAAATGCTTGAAAAAGGTCTTGAAAAATCAGGCTTTAATGCCAGGGTGGCTGAAACCGGCATCCCGTCTTTCGAAAGAAACCACAGGCTCCTTGCAGAGTATGCCCACGTGTCGGGAAAGCTGAACTCCTCTTCCGGAGGAGACATATTCATCTTCCTGCCTTACATTGAATCGATGAAGCACAGGACGCCTCCCGATGACTGGAAAAAAGCAACCGAGGCAATAATATCGGCGGCGGAAAAAAAGTTTTCAAGGATAATCATATCATCCCCCTTCCCTTCTCCTCCATTCCCCGAACTTTTCGAACCTTACAGGGAATGCCTTGAGAAGATTGCCATGGAGAGGAATGCCCTTTATATCGACATGTACGGGATTCTGCTCTCTTCCCCGGAATGGAAGAAGATGTTCACGGCAGGAGAAGATATATACAGGAATGTTCCGGGGCAGGAAGGCGGCCGCATCCTGGCAGACGAGATCGTGACGGCTGTTGAAAGGCTCAGCCCTGAAAACGGCAGCCGGTGATTTCGTCTCATTCATGCAGTTTCAGGAGAAGCTTGCTGCCACTGTATCTGGTAAAGCCTTCGGTATATGGTGCCGTTTGCAAGAAGCTCCTCGTGAGATCCTTCTTCCGCAACCGTTCCCTCATTGATAACGAGAATCCTGTCGGCCTTCCTTATCGTTGAAAGCCTGTGGGCAATTATGAAGGATGTGCGGGAAGATATGAGCCTTTCAAGCGCCTGCTGGATAAGAGCCTCAGTCTGGACGTCTACGGAAGAAGTCGCCTCGTCGAGAATGAGGATGGGAGGATCTTTCAGCAGAGCCCTTGCGATTGCAAGCCTCTGCTTCTCTCCCACCGAGAGTTTTATCCCCCTCTCTCCCACCTCGTGTTCATAGCCGCCCGGCAGGCGGGAAATAAACTGGTGGGCATTGGCATCCCTGGCAACCTTTATGACCTCTTCCATTGTTGCATCCCTCTTTCCGTATGCAATGTTGTCAAAAATGGTCCCGTTGAAAAGGAAGGGTTCCTGCGCTACGATTCCTATCTTGCTGCACAGGTTCCTGAGCCTTAACTTTCTTACATCTATTCCGTCTATCGTGATGGAGCCGGAATCGGCCTCGTAGAAACGCGGGATAAGGCTGGCAATGGTGCTTTTACCTGCGCCGGTATGTCCTACAAGAGCTATGGTTTCGCCGGGCCTGGCATTAAAGGTGACTCCCTTGAGGACAACTTCACCCTTCTTGTAAGAGAAGTATACATCCTTGAAAGAGACTTCTCCCCTTATGGGTTCGGGAAGATCAATCGCATCACCGGCATCTTTTATCTCGGGCTCGATATCCATTATCTCGAATATCCTTTCGCATGAAGCCCTTGCATGCTGCATCATGTGGCTGAACATGTTAAGCTGCCTGACGGGATTGTAGAAAAGGTTCAGGTAAAAAAGGAATGAAACGATCTCCCCCGCAGTGGGATGTCCCGTGCCCGAAAGTATGCGGAACCTTCCTCCAAAAAGAAGGACAAGGGCCGTACCCATTGATGTAAATAATATCACAAGGGGAAAGAAGCTGGACCTGAGCCTGATGGCCCTGATGTTTGTCATGAAATAACTGTTGCTCTTATTCTCGAAGCGTTTCTCCTCGTACTCCTCCTGCGCAAAACTCTTTATCTCCCTTATGCCTGATATGTTGTCCTGGAGAAGGGCGTTCATGTCCCCGAATTCTCTTCTGACCTGCCTGAAGATCTTGTGGGCCCGGTTGATTATCTGGTAAGAGATAAGGGCAAGTATGGGAATGGGTATGCTGGCTATGAGACCAAGCCTTGGGTTCATCCTGAACAGGATAAACATTATTCCCAGGAGGGTAATGACGGCGACAAGCAGGGTATCGGTTCCTTCAACGATAATCCTTTCAACCTCGTTCACATCATTGGTCACCCGGCTCATCATGGCTCCCGTCTGGGAATTATCATAATAACTCAGGTTAAGCCTCTGAAGGCTGCTGTAAGTATCGATGCGCAGGTCGTGTATGATCTTCTGGCCGAGCTTCCCTATCACGAATGACTTCAGACCCTCGAGAAGCGCGCCGAGAAAGTAGACAAGGACAAGAAGGGCGGCCATGGCGTGAAGGAATCCCAATTGTTCCCGGCCCGTTGCCTTGTCAATGATATTTCCTATTATTCTCGGAGGGGCAAGGTTGGTTGCTATTATGGCAAAAGAAAAGAAGAGAGAGAGAATGGCCTGCCACTTGTAAGGTTTCAGGTATCCCAAAAGGCGCATCACCGGAAGCTTTGTCCCTATGGACTCTTCTTCCAGGTAAGATGAACCCATCCTCCTGCCTCTGCCTCCGCCTCCAGGGAAAAATTCCATTCCTCAAACCCTCCTGTCTGTTTGATCTTATTCTGATAAAGTAACATTTTAAAGTTAAAGTTTCAATAATCCCGTGCAGGGATTCCCTCTTCTATTATGGTTTCGTTCACCGTCCTGGAAACCAGCTTTATCTCTTCGGTAATCTTCTTCTTTTTCCAGGCGCCCGTGGAATACCAGGCAACGGCAACCAATGCAGAAATTATATTGCCTGCAGGAAAAGAAATCCAGATGCCCCTTTCAGCGAGAGGCGTATACCTTGAAAGAAAAAAAGCAATGGGGAACCTGAGAATCCACAGGGATATTACGGCCATGATCATGGAAGTCATTGTATTGCCGGAACCGATGAAAGCCCCGTTGATTATATGGTAAATGCCAATAAACCCGAAAGTCAGGGCCGTTATCCTGATAAACTGGGACGCCACAATGATCGTCTCCGTCTCCCCGGGAGCGAATATCGAAGCAAGTCCCCTGGAGCAGAAAAACAAGAGAAGGCCCATTGCGGTCAGCACGGAGAAACTTACTATCGTAGACATCCTCACTATTCTTGAAGCCCTCTTTATCTTGCCGGCTCCCATGTTCTGGCCAACAAGGGTCGAGGTTGCCATGGACAATCCTATGGTAGGGATAATTACGAAACTCGATATCCTTCCGACTATGCCGTAACCGGCAAGGATTGACGTTCCAAACGAGGTGACAAGGAATATCATAACGGTCATGCTAAGGGCCACCGTTGACTGTTCCATGGATGAAGGAAACCCGAGGTTGAACATCTTCTTTATCGTGGGAAAATCGGGCTTTATATCTTTCAGGTCCAAACGGACGTAATGCCTGCCTTTCAGGAGAAGGAATACCCCGAAAAAGGCTGAAATCCCCTGGGTTAATATGGTTGCCAGGGCCGCCCCAGAGATACCCATGCCCTTAAAGTGTCCGTACCCGAAAATAAAAAGAGGGTCGAGAATAAAATTCAGAAGGACAGTTCCAAGAACTATGTACATGGGGGTTTTCACATCACCTGTACCCCTCATCAGGGATTGGAAAACCATGAAAGTAAAAACGAATACCATTCCTATGAAAGAAATCCTGAGGTAAGAAACCGCCCCCCTGAAGACGTCCGGGCTTGCGCCGAAAAAGGATATGAGGAACGGTGTCAGCACGTATCCTATGATGGATATGACCGCGGATATTATAAAGACCATCATCATGGTCTGGGCGGCAATGTAGTCAACTGCCTTTCTTTCCTTCTTTCCCATGTACTGGGCCACCAGGATGGTCCCCGCCATGGCGAAACCTCCCCCGAGAGCTGAACACAGGAAGAGAACGGGAAAACTTATGGATATGGCGGCAATGGAGCTTGCACCCAGCCTGCCTACCCAGAAAGCATCCGTGAGCTGGTAAGCAGAATGAAGAATATTGGCCCCTATAATGGGCAGTGACAGGGCCAGCAATGATTTAAAAATAGGCCCCTCGGTCAAATGGTTAACTTTTTGCATGGCGATATTTTAAAGGGTTACTGCGAAGAGTAAAACAACAGGCGTGCAACAACCAGGTTTCACTTCATGAGATCTAAACGGCACGGAGTAAAGTTATTTCTCCTTCGAAGGGGATTTCACTTCTTCCTTTTTCAGTTCAGAAAGGACATCCTCGGTTATGTCCTTGCCGCCCACTATGAGGACGTTGGTATCCATGACATAATTGAAGCCCTTTTTCTCTGCTATCTTCTTAACATCCTTGCGCATCTCGTTCATGGCTTCTGTTTCGAGCTTCATTCCAAGTTCCTGCATCTGCTGCTGCATCATCATCTGGGCGGACATCTGTTCTTTCTCGTCCATATCCTTTATCTTCTGCTGCATGGATTGGAGTTCAGACTGGTATTTCTCCATGGCCTTCTGGAAGGCGGGGTGAGACATCAGTATCTTGCCGGTATCAATCGAGGCTATCTTGATTTCCTCTGCCCTTGCCGGAAACGCAAAACAGGCAAAAATAAATGAAAGAACGAAAAAGAAACGATAGATTTTCTGCGGCATATCTCCTGCCTCCTCTTTAATAGCCCATTTGGGCTATAAGTTGTAAAACTTTGAAAGATTCCTGTACTAAGCAGGGAGGC
>JAKPNC010000070.1 GCA_029548585.1 bacterium
GCGGCGCGAGAATGTATGAAGGGATGTTTTCCCTCATGCAGATGGCAAAGACATCGGCTGCTGTGGGCAAGTTGAAGACGGCCGGCCTGCTCTACGTCTCTGTTCTCACCGATCCCACCATGGGAGGGGTTGCCGCCAGCTTTGCTTTTCTCGGGGATATCATCATTGCAGAACCAAAAGCCCTCATAGGATTTGCAGGGCCGCGTGTAATAGAACAGACCATCAGGCAGAAGCTGCCTCCAAACTTCCAGAGAACGGAATTCCTGTATGAACACGGCATGATAGATCTTATAGCAGCCCGGCATGATCTCAAGCAGGTCATAGGGCAGATACTCCAGATATTTAATACATGAATAATCTACCTGAAACAGACTTCCTCCTGCACCTTACTGATTTTGGCATAAAGCTGGGACTTGAAAAGAGCGTCAGCCTGCTGGAGATGTTCGGCAACCCCCATCTTAAATACCGTTCCATTCTTGTTGCAGGGACCAACGGAAAAGGTTCTGTCGCGAAAACTCTTGCCACCATTCTCTGCGAAGCAGGATATAAGACGGGACTTTATATAAGCCCCCATCTTGTCGACCTGGAAGAGCGCATATCTGTCGACGGGCGCAACATAACGGCATCGGAACTCGCAAAGAAGGCAGGAGAGCTCCAGGAAATTCTGAAAGAGACGCCTTACCACATGTATCCCACTTTTTTTGAAGCCATGACTGTCATAGCCTTCTCCTTCTTCGCCGACCGGGGCATAGACGTCCTTGTCTGCGAGGTGGGAATGGGCGGAAGGTTTGACGCCACAAATGTTCTGCCATCGTCCCTGGAGATCATAACCCGCATCGGGATAGAGCATACTCAGTTTCTCGGCAAAACATACCCGGAGATAGCCAACGAAAAGGCGGGGATCATAAAGACAAAGAGCATGGTAATCACCGCCAGGCAGGAAGAAGATGCCATGAAGGTGATCAGGGATAAGGCCAGGGAGAAGAAGGCCGTCCTTCATGCGGGTGGCAGGGATTTCAAGGCAAGGAGAAAGGGGGTTTCTCCGTCGGGACAGGTCTTTGACTTTTACGGAGGCCGGACATACCTCAATGTGCATACGCCCCTGCTTGGCAAACACCAGGTTGAAAATATGTCCCTGGTCCTTGAGGCGGCATGCCTTCTCGGGCGGGTTGGGTTGCCAGTGGACAGAAGGGCCGTTTACGGCGGCATGGAAAAGACCGTGTGGCCGTGCCGTTTCCAGGTGGCCAGGGAAAACCCCCTGCTTGTGATAGACGGGGCACACAATCCCGACGGCATCAGGACCCTCGTAGGCGGGCTTCGCTCAATCTTCCCGGGGGAGAGGTTCTCTTTTCTCATGGGGATCCTTAAAGACAAGGACTGGCGCAGGATGATTCGCACGGTGCTTCGCTACGAGGGCGCAGGGGAGATAGTTTTTACGGCCGCCGCAACGGAAAGGGCGCTCGATCCCTCTCTCCTTGCCTCTTTCGCACGGGACTGCGGCATCAGGGTTTCAGCCGTACCGTCTTACCGGAACGCATACAGATACGCGGTCCGGCATCCGGCCAACTGGTGTGTCTGCGGCTCCCTCTACCTGTGCGGAAACATCCTGCCTTTGACAGGGCGCCGGAAGAAGAAATGACACCTGTGGCGGCCGCCCGCAGAGGGCAGAGCTTCCAGGGAAGATCTCGTCAATCCCTGGCTTTAAATGGTGCAACAAATGGAGGCTGAAGGAAGGCCATCTTTTGAAAAAGGGGAAGAAAAATTATATAATTACGTGGTGATCCTGCATGACGGGGTAAGAGTGGAATCCCTGAGCAACAAAGAGAGAAAAAAATGGACATACTGATAAAAAACGGGAACGTTCTGGAGCCGGCACAGGCAACGGAAGGGATCTGCGACATCCTTGTCCGGCAGGGCAGAATAGCGAGGGTGGCAAAGAACATCAAGGCAGAAGGGTCCTGCAGGGTCATTGAGGCGAAGGGGCTGTACGTGATGCCGGGATTGATAGACATGCACTGCCACCTGAGAGAACCGGGCAGGGAGGACGAGGAGACGATATATAACGGGAGCCTGTCGGCGGCCAGGGGTGGATTTACAACCATATGCTGCATGCCTAACACCTCGCCGGCGCTCGACAGCAAGGTTGCAATAAGCTTTGTAAAGCACAGGGCCCTTGCCGCGGCCTGCGACGTTCTTCCTGTCGGAGCCATAACCATAAACAGGGAAGGCAGGGAACTGGCTTCTTTCGGGGAGATGGCACAGGAGGGCGCATGCGCTTTTTCCGACGACGGCGATTGTATCATGGACAGCCTCATAATGAGGCGGGCGCTCGAATATACAAAGCTTTACGGAAAAAAGGTGATATCCCATGCCGAGGACAAGTTTCTCTCGAAGAACGGCGTGATGAACGAGGGGGCGCTCTCTGTCCAGATGGGACTCATCGGCATACCGAGACAGGCGGAAGAGATCATGGTCAGCAGGGACGTGTGCCTGGCGGAACTTACCGGAGGGCTGCTGCATGTTGCGCATCTTTCCACCAGGGAGGCCGTGGAAGTGATGAAGCGGGCTAAAAGAAGTTGCCCCGGAATATCGTGCGAGGTGACCATCCACCACCTTTCCCTGACGGAAGAGGCAGTGGGGGGATATAACGCCAATGCCAAGGTTTCTCCCCCGCTCAGGACGGCAAGGGACCAGAAGGCCCTCATCGAAGGAGTGAAAGACGGGACGATAGACTGCATTGTAACCGATAACGCGCCCCATAGCCAGGAAGAAAAGGAGTCAGGCTTTGAGAATGCCCCGTTCGGGATGGTGGGATTCGAAACCGCCCTGCCGCTTTCCCTTGAACTGGCAGAGAGGGGCGTACCTCTCTTACAGGTCGTTTCCAGGTGGACTGCCGGCCCTGCAAGGATACTGGGCCTTGAAGACAGGGGCAGTATATCCGAGGGTAAAAGGGCCGATATCATCGTGGTCGATCCCGGCAAGGAATGGACATGCACGGAGGAATCCCTCCAGTCGAAAAGCAAAAACACTCCTTTCCTGGGAAGGCGTATGAAGGGAAAGGTCTCTGTAACAGTCTGTAACGGGAAAATAGTTTTTGAAGACAAGGCGTCCAGGGAGAAGAGATAACATATCGTTTTAGTCCAACCTTCCCTTTCAATCTGCGGGGCGCCTCTGTCAGTCTTTTGCCATCCCGCTTTTGTCTATCCCTTGCCCGTCTCTCCGCTTTTTCAACCGGGGCTTTATCCCCGCTGGGCTGACATCCCGGCAAAAAAAGACCCCCCCCGGCCGCTTTAATTTGCAAAAGACAAATAAAAGAACCGTTCAGTCTTGACAGAAAAGAAAAAAAAAGTTACAATAAAAGGGATATGCAAATTTTTTTATCCTGCTTTGTGAAAAAAATCACAAAGTAGTCCTCTCTTAACGAATAATTTGAAAAAGAGGTCAATGATGAAACATAAGATATTGGTAGTTGAGAGTGATGTTACATTTGCAGGAAAGGCGGCAGAGCTTCTCAGCAGTTACAATTATTCGATTTACACTGCCGGGACATACAAGGAAGGATTTGAGAAGATAAAGAAGCTGGCGCCCGACATCGTGCTTGTCAGCCTCGGCATGCTCAGGCCCGGAAGCAGGGGGGACACCGTTAAGTCCATACTTCAGTATGCGGGCATTAACGGCATCCCTGCTGTCATAATACTTCCCGAAGCCATCCAGTTTCCCGAAGGACTGGAGGCTTTCATTGAAAAGGTTCCGCTTAAGACGGTCGTCTTTAAAAAAGACGTGGAGCAGGTACTGGTCTCGAACATCAAACACCTTGTTCAGCAGGCGGGCGAGAAACACAGGCAGGTCATAGAAGAGGTTGCTCTCCTGGTCGAAAAATGGAAGGATAAGGAAGGAAACCTTATAATGATACTCCACGAGATCCAGAAGGAATTTGGGTACGTGCCCAGGAGCGTGGCTTTCATACTTGCACAGAGGCTTGATATAGCTCTTGCCAGGATATACGAGGTAATCACATTCTACAACTTCTTCCGGCTGGAGGCTCCTGGAAAGCATATCATATCCGTATGCCTCGGCACGGCCTGCTACCTGAAGGGATCCGGGAAGATCCTCGAAGAAATAAAGAATATCCTCAACGTGGAAGAGGGGCAGACCACGCGCGACGGGCTCTTTTACCTTCAGGTGGTGCGCTGCCTCGGCTGCTGCGGACTTGCGCCCGTCATGACCGTTGACGATAAGGTATACGGAAACATGACGAGGGAGAACGTTGTAAACATTCTTTCGAAGTATGCAAAAAAAGGAGAACTTTCCAATGGCAAAGCTTACAAGAAGTAAACTGGAGGAATACGGGAAAAAGGCGCCGGCTAAAGCTGGCAGGGCCCTGGTGAGGGTCGGCATGAGCACATGCGGGATAGCCGCCGGGGCAGAAGAGGTTTACGAGGCCCTGAAAGGCGCCGTTGCCCAGAGGAACCTGGATGTAGACGTGAGAAAGTGCGGCTGCAACGGCAAGTGTTACGCGGAGCCGCTGGTGGAGGTTGTCTCCGGGGGGCTTCCCGCCGTTCTGTACGGCAAGGTTGACAAGAGGCTGGCCCTGGACATAATAGATAAACACGTTATCAACGGCGAGCTGCTAAACGATCACATATACGGTATAGATGAAGGCAAGGGAGAGTAAAATGAAATTAATTCTACTGAAAGACACCGACGGAAAAAAAGAGGAAGCCGTATTCCAGGAGAAAATCCTTGCTGAAATGAAAAAGGAGAACGTCCAGGGTAAATGGCAAGTGGTAAGGGTTGCAGATATGGGGATTTACAACAAGGGGGTCGCCGTTAAGATCCTTCCGGAGGGATTTACATATACGGGATTGTCTCTTGACGATATCCCTGCCCTTGTCAGGACAAGCATAAAGGAAGGCAGGGAGCTCGGGGAGAAGAGTTACGGGTTGAAGGATAAGCAGGTCAAGATAGTCCTGAGGAACTGCGGCAGGATAGACCCGGAAAACATAGAAAGCTACCTTGAGAGCGGAGGATACCAGGGACTTAAGAAGGTCCTCCTGGAATTGAAGCCCGAGCAGGCGATAGAAGAACTCAAGGAGAGCGGCCTCAGGGGAAGGGGCGGCGGCGGTTTTCCCGTATGGATGAAGTGGCAATTCGCAAGGAAGCCGGAATCGGCCGAGAAATTTATCATATGCAATGGCGACGAGGGAGATCCCGGGGCTTACATGGATAGGAGCGTCCTCGAGGGGGATCCCCATTCCGTTCTCGAGGGAATGCTTACGGCAGGCTACCTGGTGGGAGCAAACAAGGGGTATTTTTACATAAGGGCGGAGTATCCGCTTGCCATAACCCGTGTCCAGAACGCCGTTGAACAGGCAAGAGCATACGGGCTGCTCGGGGAGAATATCCTGGGTAGCGGTTTCAGTTTCGAAGTGGATATAAGGCTCGGTGCGGGAGCCTTTGTCTGCGGAGAAGAAACGGCGCTTATAGCTTCCGTAGAAGGCAAGAGAGGCTATCCCTCTCCCAGGCCTCCGTATCCTTCTGTCAAGGGACTGTGGGGAAAACCCACGGTAATAAATAACGTGGAAACCCTTGCAAATATACCTGTTGTATTTTCAAGGGGAGGCAAGTGGTTTTCAAGTATAGGAAGTCCCACTGCGAAGGGAACAAAGGTTTTTGCTCTGACTGGCAAGATAAAAAATTCCGGTCTGGTTGAGGTTCCCATGGGGATCACCCTCAGGGAGATCATATACGATATAGGCGGGGGGATGCTCAACAGCTACGACATAAAGGCCGTTCAGACAGGAGGCCCGTCCGGAGGAGTCATATCAAGGGAATACCTCGACACCCCCGTTGATTACGAGAACCTTCAAAAATTGGGCTCGATAATGGGATCGGGCGGCATGATAGTGATAGATGAAAGCGACTGCATGGTGGATCTGGCAAAATTTTACATGAACTTCTGCGTGGACGAGTCTTGTGGAAAATGCGCTCCTTGCAGGATAGGCACCACCCAGATGCTGGAATATCTTGACAGCGTATCAAAGGGGAAGGCCCGCGAGGATGATCTTCCAAGGCTCAAAAAGGTCGCAATGGCGGTAAAGAAGGCTTCCCTGTGCGGACTCGGACAGACTTCCCCCAACCCCGTTCTTTCAACCCTGAGATATTTTGAAGAAGAATATCTCGAGCATATAAGGGAGGGCAAGTGCCGCGCCGGGAAGTGCAAGGATCTGCTCCAGTATTCGATATTGCAGGATCAGTGCAGGAAGTGCGGGCTCTGTTACAGGAACTGCCCGGTTAATGCGATCACCGGTAACAACAAGCAGGGATATATCATAGAAAGAGAAAAGTGTATCAAGTGCGGCAACTGTTTTGACGTATGCAAATTCGAGGCTATCTCCAGGGGGTAAAATGATAACTGCTAATATAAACGGCATTCCCGTGCACGTGAGAAAAGGGACAAGCATTCTTGAAGCTGCCAGGAAGATCAACATAAACATTCCCGCTCTTTGCAAGCATCCCGACCTGGACGCAACGGCGGCCTGCGGGATATGCGTTGTGAAAAACAACGGAGGCGGAAAGCTTCTGCGCTCCTGCTGTACGCCTTTGGAAGCAGGGATGAATATCGTTACGCATGACGACGAGCTCCAGGAGATTCGCAAGACTGTCCTGGAACTGATCCTTTCCAATCACCCGGAAGACTGCCTGCAATGCGCAAGGAACAATAATTGCGAACTTCAAAAAATGGCGGCGGATTTCGGCATCAGGTCAAATCCTCTTCACAGGATTAATAAAGGAATTGCTCCCGATATTTCCACCAAGTCCATCAACCTTGTCCCTGACAAGTGCATTCTTTGCGGCAGGTGTATCAACGTCTGCCAGAACATACAGAATGTATGGGCTCTTTCTTTTCTTGAAAGGGGCATCAAGACCAGGATTTCGGCGGCGGGAGATATCAATCTTGCCGATAGCCCGTGCATCAAGTGCGGACAATGCTCGGCGCACTGCCCAACGGGGGCAATAGCGGAATACGACGAAACGTCCAGGACATGGAAGGCTCTTTATGATACCGAGAAATACTGTGTAGTTCAGATTGCCCCGGCCGTGAGGGTTGCAATAGGGGAGGCCTTCGGTTACCCGGAGGGAGAAAACCTGACGGGCAAACTTTATGCCGCCCTGAGAAAGCTCGGTTTCAAGGCCGTTTTCGACACTTCTTTCGGAGCCGACCTGACCGTTATGGAAGAGGCCACGGAATTTGCGCAGAGGTTTGTCAATAAGACGGGGCCACTGCCGCTTATAACATCATGCTGTCCTTCCTGGGTTGATTTCATGGAAAAGTACTACTCGGACATGATAGAGCATTTCTCAACGGCAAAATCTCCCCAATCCATGGTGGGAGTGCTCTCCAAGACCTATTACGCCCAGGAGAACAAGATAGACCCTGCAAAGATGTTCATGGTATCCGTCATGCCCTGCACGGCCAAAAAGTACGAGATAACAAGAAGCGAGGATATGTTCGCTTCCGGTTACCAGGATATAGACGTCTCCCTGACCACAAGGGAGCTTGCCCGCATGATAAAACAGGCAGGCATCAATTTTGAAGGGCTTCCGGCAGAAGAACCCGACCATATCCTTGGCGACTATACGGGGGCGGGCGTGATATTCGGAGCAACGGGCGGGGTCATGGAGGCAGCCCTCAGGACCGCGCATTTTTTTGTGACCGGTGAGAATGCCGGCATCATGGATTTCGAAAGCGTCAGAGGGCTCAAGGGAGTCAAGGAAACAACCGTGGACATTGCAGGCAACAAGATCAAGGTAGCCATTGCCCACGGTATAGGCAATGTTGAATATGTGCTTAACAAGATACAGCAGGCGAGGGATGAGAAGAAGGAACTGCCTTACCATTTCGTTGAAGTCATGGCATGTCCGGGAGGCTGCGTCGGGGGCGGAGGACAACCCTACGGAGTTACTGACAGGCTGAGGGTTTCAAGGGCGAAGGGGCTTTACCTGGACGACATTAAACAGGATTACCACTATGCCCACGAAAATCCTTACATTAAAAAAGTATACGATGATTTTCTCGGCAAGCCGTTGAGCGAAAAGAGCCATAAACTGTTGCACACCGTTTATACTCCGAGACCACTTTACCGCAGGTAATGCGCCTCTCCCGCCGGGAGGATGTAGCCGGATGAGAAAAACGCCTAAATCCTTAAGGCTTCAGATAGGGCTTTTTGGCAGGACAAATGTAGGGAAATCGACTTTCCTGAATTACGTGGCTTCCCAGGACGTTGCCATTACATCTCCCCTGCCCGGCACCACCACCGACGTCGTGGAGAAGGCCATGGAACTTCTGCCGGTCGGTCCCGTGGTCTTTCTTGACACGGCGGGGATAGACGATGTTTCCCCCCTTTCCGGTCTCCGGACAGAGAAGACAAGGCAGGTTTTCCGGAGGGCCGACATATTTGTTCTTCTGACCGAGCCCGGGGTATGGGGCAGCTACGAGGAAAAAATATCTCTTGCTGCAAAGGAGCACGAAGCCGGCCTGATAGTCGTTATCAATAAGATTGACACTGC
>JAKPNC010000074.1 GCA_029548585.1 bacterium
CATTTATCATTACGTCTGCATCAAGCACCTCTTCCAGTATTTCGGCCTCTTTCAAAACGCTGGTTCCCGGCAGGGAAACCTTTCGAAACTTAAGGGGAGGCCTTATGGTGCCGCCGGCCTTTTCTACGGCTTCCTTTATCCCCGTAGTCACGTATGTAACTGCCCATGGATTGCATGGATTGTCTATTACTATTACCTGGGAAGCTCCCGCTTTTTTGCACATCTTCACTAGCGCGGCTACGACCTCCGGATTTGTATTTGCCGCCTGCTCGGGTGTTTTATTCCAGGCAATGTTGGGTTTGATCAGTACCTTGCTGCCCGGTTTGACAAAACGGCCGATCCCCCCTACCCCCTTAATGACCCTTTCGGTCAACTGTCCTGCGTTTCCTCCCTTTGCGACAGATATCTCAGCACCGGCCTCGGCTGCCGTCAGAAGGCCTCTTCCCTGGCGTCCGAATATGCCTGTAAAACTCAAACCCGCAACAGTCAATATCCCGTTCCTTATGAACTCCCTTCTTTCCATGGCAACCTCCCTGTAATTCCTAATCTTTTGCAATTCATAGTGTTACAATATGTAACTTCAAGTATTCTATAAATAGGTTGAAAATAAAAAAAAGGCTTGCCAATTTATTTTTTTTCAAAAAGGTCTCTTTCCCCATCAAAATATTCATAATGATATTATACACTTTTCCGGGATGGGAGCAAGTAATCCAGTTTTGTAAGAATAACTTTTAATGCCTGAAGGAAAAAGATAAGAAGGAGAAATACATGTCTCTTTCCGATCCATATAAAAGCCCTTATTTTGACATAGGCTGAGATTATCATTCACCGGAAGATTTTTAACCTGGAAATTCAATTAAACACCCAGACGGAATTTCTCCTTAAGGCGGAAGGAATCATCAGAAAAGGACCCTTTTCCGTCTCATGGACAGGCACGGTCAATTCTGAGGATCAAGTGGAGGTTACCCGTTTTCAGTTATGGGTTTTGTATCGAGTCGTTTCCACAACAGGCTTACCGCTCCAATCAGGAGAGCGGAATAAGCGCTTATTGAAAGAACTCCCGACAGGGATATGCCTCTGTCGGCAAGAATCCCGGCAAGGGGAGTCCCAAGAATCCCTGCAACGGCATAGGTGGCGTACATGTAACCGAACACCTTCGCCCTGTTATTTGGAAAAAGCTGGCCTCCGAGGGCTGAAATGCAGGGAAAAGAGCAGCTGGCAATGAAACTCCCTATCCCTATGAGAAGCAGGGAGAGCGCGTAAGATGGGACAAAAAGACCCGATAAAAGGAGAAATCCTCCGATTATGGTTCCCATGGCAAGAAGTTTCCGGTCTTCCCAGCTGGTCTTGAGAAAGGAAAGGCTGAGGCGCCCTACCCCCATACCCATTGTTGCGACGCCCACGAAAAGGGAGCCCTGGAATTCGTTTGCTCCGAATTTTTCCATGGCCATAGGGCTGAGCCACGAAACCATCACAATGTACATAAGGCCGTGGAAAAAACTTAGCAGGGGAACCCAGAACCAGCGCAGAAAAACGGGAGAAGGGTTTTCATCGGAAGACTCCGGGATATCCTGAACGGGCATTAATCTGCCAAGAGCTGGGACGATATACCTGACCGTAACATAACCGAAATAGATGAATACGAGCATGAGGAAAAAAAACGGCACCCTGAAGCTAAGGTTATGCCAGCCCCTTTCGGAGGAAACCCTCAGCCAATGGCCTATGACAGGGGAGAAGAGGGAACATGCACCGAAATAGATCGCCGAATAAAGGGAAATAATCCTCCTTATCATATCGGGGAAGAGCCCTGAGAGGATCGTCATGTTTGCATTTATCACAAAGGCGTTGGCTACCCCGGTAATGACCATCCCAGTGAACAGAACCGGGTAATTGAATGCTGCAAGGACAAGGGCCGTACCGAGAATCATGCCGGCAACCCCCCATGTCAGAACCCTGGATGAACCCAGCCTGGAACTTATTTTCCCAGCAACGGGAGAGAAAATAAAAAGCCCTATGTTCAGGGATCCGAGGATGATCCCGAGCTGGGTGTTGGTGAGTCTCAGAAGGCTGGAAAAAACCGGACCAGAGACAATCCCTGCAATCCATGTGACCTCGATGAAAACTCCTATGAGTATAACGTATATAGAAATGATTTTCCTGCTCATTTTTGATGGTTCCCCATTTAACGAGAAGGGGCGGAAAAGGGTACTCCTGATCCGCCCCTGTAATTACAAGTTATTCACTTACTAAGTTAATAATTTAATAACTTAATTACTTACTAACTTCTTCAAGAGATGCCTGTGCAGCTGCAAGGATCGCTATCGGCACCCTGAAAGGGGAACAGCTCACGTAGTTCATGCCGGCCTTGTAGCAGAACTTGACGGATTCAGCTTCCCCGCCATGTTCGCCGCAGATGCCTACCTTGAGATTGGGACGCGTTTTTCTTCCCCTTTCAATACCTATCTCGACAAGCTGTCCGATTCCTTCCTGGTCAAGTACCTGGAACGGATCGCCAGGCAGGATATTCTTCTCGAGATAATCCGGGACAAAGCTCCCTATGTCGTCTCTTGAAAAACCGTATCCCATCTGGGTAAGATCGTTGGTTCCGAAAGAGAAGAACTCGGCTTCCTGCGCAATCATGTCGGCCGTAAGGGCAGCCCGGGGTATCTCGATCATGGTACCGTAAAGATAGTTGATCTTCCTGATTCCGTATTTCTTGCAGACTTCACCGTATATCTTGTCCACCAATGTTTTCTGGTCATTAAGTTCGTTGACCATGCCGACAACCGGTACCATTATCTCCGGTATGGCCTTCTTTCCATCCTTTAAAAGTTCGGCCGTTGCCTCGAAGATGGCCCGTACCTGCATCTCGGTGATCTCGGGATACGTTACCCCAAGCCTCACTCCCCGGTGTCCCATCATGGGATTTGTTTCATGGAGAGAATCCGCCCTTTTTTTGAATTCATCCATGGATATTCCAAGGCTGTTGGCAAGCCTTGACTGTTCTTCCGTCCTGTTTGGAACGAATTCGTGCAGAGGAGGATCAATCAGCCTTATAGTGACGGGCCTGCCGTTCATAACCTCCAGAGTTGCCTTTATATCCTTCTTTACGTACGGAAGGAGGTCTTCAAGGGCTGCACGTCTCTCCTCGACCGTCCCTGACATTATCATCTTCCTCAGGTGGAAAAGAGGCTCTTCCGATTCTTTTCCGTAGAACATGTGCTCGGTCCTGAAAAGGCCTATACCCTCGGCGCCGAAAGAGAGGGCATTCTTCGCGTCGTCCGGGGTATCCGCATTTGCCCTTACCCCCATCTTTCGGAAGGAATTGGCAATCTTCATGAACTGGGCAAACCTGGGATTCTCTGTCGCGTCTATCATGCCGAGCTCGCCTTCATAGACGTATCCCCTTGTCCCGTTGAGGGTAACAAGGTCGCCCTCCTTAAAGGTCTTGCCTTCAACCTTCATCGTCTTTGCATGTACGTCTATCTTGAGGGTGCCGCATCCGACTATGCAGCACTTGCCCCATCCGCGTGCAACCAGGGCCGCATGGCTTGTCATTCCTCCCCTGCCAGTGAGAATGCCCCTGGCGGCTCTCATCCCCTCAACGTCTTCAGGGTTTGTCTCTTCCCTGACGAGGATCACGGACTTGCCGTCCCTGGCCCACTTGACCGCATCGTCAGCGGTAAAAACTATCCTGCCCGTGGCGCCTCCCGGTCCAGCTGGCAGACCCTTTGCAAGGGGCTTAACCTTTTTTTCCTCCATGGGATCGACCAGGGGGTGGAGAAGTTCGTCCACCTGGTTGGCGGTCAGCCTCATAACCACGTTTTCCTTTTTAATCAGCTTCTCCTGCAGCATGTCCATTGCCATGTTGAGCGCGGCTGTTCCGGTTCTCTTGCCTACCCTGCACTGCAGCATCCAGAGACGCCCTTCCTGTATGGTGAACTCTATATTCTGCATGTCCCTGAAATGCTTTTCGAGCTTATTCCTTATGGCATAAAGTTCCTTGTAAACGGACGGCATCGCATCTTCCAGAGAATCCAGATGGCTATTCTGTTCATTCTTGGTTTCGTTGTTCAGGGGATTCGGGGTACGTATCCCGGCAACCACGTCTTCTCCCTGTGCGTTGACAAGCCACTCCCCGTAAAACTTGTTTTCGCCTGTCGCTGGATTCCTTGTGAAAGCTACACCCGTTGCCGATGTTTCTCCCATGTTGCCGAATACCATGGCCTGGACATTTACAGCCGTTCCCCACTCGTCGGGAATGCCTTCGATTCTACGGTAGGAAATGGCCCTCTTGCCGTTCCATGAAAGGAAAACGGCCTTTATGCCGCCCATGAGCTGTTCCCTGGAATCATCGGGAAAATCCTTTCCAAGGACATCTTTGACTCTCTTCTTGAATTTTTCACAAAGATCTTTAAGGTCTTCGACTGACAGGTCAGTATCTGACTTGTAGCCTTTCTTCTCCTTTACTTCTCCCATCATCCTGTCAAGCTGGACCCTGATACCTTTACCTTCCTCCGTTTCCACTCCTGCCGCCTTTTCCATAACCACGTCTGAGTACATCATAATGAGCCGGCGGTATGCATCGTATACGAACCTTTCGTTGCCAGTCTTCCTTATGAGTCCCGGAATGGTCCTTGAACAGAGGCCTACGTTCAGGACGGTTTCCATCATCCCGGGCATGGATTTGCGTGCGCCTGACCTCACGGAGACAAGAAGCGGATTGTCCGGATCTCCGAACTTGCTGCCCATTGCCTTCTCCACCTTTGACAGGTTTTTCAATATATCTTCTTCAACGCCTGCCGGCAGTTTTCTCTTGTTTTCATAAAAATACGTGCAGACCTCCGTAGTTACGGTAAATCCTGCCGGTACGGGTATACCGAGGGTTACCATCTCTGCCAGTCCGGCTCCCTTGCCTCCCAGCAGCTCTTTCATTGACCCGTTTCCGTCAGCCTTGCCGCCTCCGAAAAAATAAACAGACTTTCCCTTTGACATTTTTTCTCCTCCTTCTATTTACTAAGGATTTTATAAAAATGGCGGTTGTTTTTGAACTTTTGAATTTTACTCTTTTTAACTATTCCTGTCAAATGTGAAACAGAAAAACTCTCTCCTGGGAATTACGGCATGAGGAAAATTAATCAAGGTTCCCCTGAACCGGTAAACCAGGATATTTTTCAGTCCTGTATCTTTCATTTCATGCCGGTGCATTCCATCCCTGCCAGGCGTTTTTACGCCTCTTCCTGTCCATATCGCCTGAATGGTACCATAAAGTTAAACATTTAACTCCCATGCCGCCAGGACAACCCAGGGTATCCCATATCATAAGAGGCCGTCATATGAGAAAGATACAGGGTTTCCCATAATTTTTATTTCAGGACCAAATTTTTCCGTGTCAATCCGCTCCAGTGTGGAACAAATTTCACGGCTTTGTGTCTAACCTTCAAAGAGAATATAATATAGCCGATGGAAAAAAAGGCCTTGTTTGAGGGTATTGTCAGGGAAGAAAAGGATAAGGTGTTTAACCTTGCTTACAGACTTTGCGGCGATTTTCACCAAGCCCACGACATAACCCAGGAAACCTTCATGAGAGCATACGGGAGTTTCGAACGGTTTGAGGGAAGATCTCAGCTTTTCACCTACCTTTACAGGATAGCTTGCAACGTCTGGAAAAACAGCCTCAGAAAAAAAAGCTTCTCTTCATTTACATCCTACAGGCTCGACGACAGGGAGATAGATCCTCCGGCAAGAGAACCTTCTCCATACGAGAGCATGAGGAGCGAGGACCGTTGCAGGATGGTCCAGAAATGCCTTGATTCCCTGCCTGCACGAGAAAGGGCAATAATCGTTCTCAGGGACATAGAGGGCAGGACTTACGAGGAGATAGCTTCCATTCTCGGATGCAGGCTTGGCACGGTCAAGTCGAGGCTTGCAAGGGCAAGGAAGTCCCTTTCAGAGAAGGTTCTTCCCTTCATGGAGGTGGCAGGAAAATGAAGATACACGAAAACTGCGAGATCCTTTCACTTTACATTGACGGCAGGCTTGATCCCAGCCTGAAGAAGGAAGTGGATGTCCACTTACTATCGTGTGCTGAATGCAGAGAGATAACTGACCGGATGAAAGCAGCAGGGAAAATGCTTTCCTCTCTGGAACCTCTTACTGCTCCCCCGTGCCTTGAGAAGGATGTTATGGATTCCCTTGAAAGCAGGAGATCCTTCTCTTTTATCAGGATGGCGCCGGCTGCGGCTCTTTTTATGCTTCTTGTAATACTGGTCTCCTACTCCCTGATTCTCCCGGGGAAAAGAAATGAAAAGCTTACATCAGGCCAAAATCTGTTAGAGAATGAAGGCACGCCTCCCGCCGTTTCCGGAGATGGCTTACCCGGAGCCGGCAGTTTAAAAGCGCCGGAGGGAACAAGCGCAAAAGCCACTACCGAAGAGGAAGAAAGGCTGGTCTCCGGCAGGAATCTGATGGCCAGGATTGATAACGATGATATAAAGGCAGAGTTAAAGGACCGGCCGGCAGACAGAGTTCCTGCCGCATCGTCCGCACCGGCGTTAAAGGTGGAGGAGATGAAGCGATGTGAGACGGAACAAGGCGTTAGAGAGCCGGAAGAACGGGTCGGAATGGATGCCGCAGGAAAGAAAGAAAGACCTGATACCGGCGCCTCCAGCACCCGGGAAAAAATGGGTGACATGAAAGTTGAAAACAGGGAAAGCGAAGAGAGGATGTTGCCATACATTTCTTCCCCATCCAAATCCAAAGCGGCCTTGCCCGAAGCAGAACCGGCTCTGGCAGGGACGAAAGAAAGCGGATCGCCCTCCCCGCTTGTCATAAGCAACAGGAAAGATTTTACCATGCTATGGAATCTCCAGAATGCTTCAGGCGGCCTTACCTGCAAGCTGCCCGATATAGACTTCAACAGGCAGATGGTGATTGCAATACCTTCAAACGCCGGGAAGACGGGATACTACATCGTTGATACCGTTGAAAAGGAAGACGGTATAGTTGTCCAGTACAGGGAAATGCCAATCCGGGATCCTGCACCCACTCCTTACCAGATAAGGGTGGTCAACCGGAAGCCGGGAGTCGAACTTCAGAAGGTTGAATGAGAAAACCGTTTTCATGCCCTGAAAAGGCGGGATATAATGAAAAAAAATATGATAAGACGCTTGAACACGCTATTCTTTTTCTTATCAATCTTCGCCGGAATGCTTGGAGCCGACGGTGTCATCATAATACCCCGGCCGCCCCGTCCGGGGCCTCCCGTTACCCCCTACCCCCTTGAGGTAAGATCCCACCTCGTAGATGTTTCTATAAAGGATAATATTGCCGTGACGGAAATACGGCAGGAATTCTACAATCCTACTTTGTCTACGCTCGAAGGAGTATACATCTTTCCCATACCCGTGGACGCTGCCATAACAAGCTTCTCAATGGAGATCAACGGCGCCCGGACAAAGGCTGAACTGCTCGATTCTGAAACAGCGAAAAAAGCCTACGAGGATATCGTAAGAACGATGAAAGATCCCGCCATGCTTGAATATGCAGGAAGAGGAGCCTTCAGAGTGAAGATCTATCCCATTGAGCCGCATTCGACTAAAAAGGTAAGCATCAGCTATGGACAGCTCCTGGATACTGACTCAGGCATAACAGGCTACGTGTATCCTCTCAAGACCGGGAGGTTCTCTTTAAAACCTGTAGAGGACGTGGGCATAAGGGTTAAGGTAACGACGGAAAAACCAATGAAAATGATATATTCCCCGTCCCACCAGGTTGACGTGGAAAGATTGGGAGACCATCGTGCTGCCATCCTCTTCCAAAAGAAGAACGTGCTGCCGGACAGGGATTTCTCACTCTTCTTTTCAACCCACGAATCACGGGTAGGGGCAGACATTCTCACCTATGATGATGAAGAAGGGGAAGGAGGCTTTTTCATCCTTAACATCTCTCCTTCCTTTGCACCGGAAGACGGTAAAACAAACGGCAAGAACATGGTTTTTGTGGCAGATTCTTCAGGAAGCATGTCAGGCAAAAAGATTGAACAGGCAAAAAGGGCCCTCGGTTTCTGCATCGAAAACCTCAATCCTAATGACACTTTCGAAATAATTCGCTTCTCAACCGTGGCAAGAAACCTTTTCGGCAGGATGTCGCCGGCAGATCCAGGAAAAGTGAAGGCAGCCAGGAATTTCATCGATGCAATGGAGGCTTCCGGAGGCACAAACATCGGGGAAGCTCTTGAAAAAGCCTTTGACTCGATTGGAGACGGGCAAAATGAAAACGCATCTTCCATAGTATTCATAACAGACGGAAAGCCGACAGTGGGGAAAACCTCAAGCGGTGAACTGCTGGAGATAGTCAAAAAGAATAGTGGGAAAAAGGCCAGGGTATTCGTTTTCGGCATTGATCACGCCATCGATACCCACCTTCTGGATCTTATCGCCAGGGAATCCTCCGGATACAGGACATACGTTTCTCCGGATGAAGACATTGAGATAAAGGTATCATCCTTCTACGAAAAGATAAGGTTTCCTTTCATATCAGACATTGAGATTGACTTCGGCGAAATGGGGGCTCACAGTGTCTGCCCGGCAAAACTGCCGGACCTCTTCCGCAACTCACAGGTACTTGTTACCGGAAGGTACAGGGGAAAAACGGGAGCCATCGTGAAAATCTACGCCAAAAAGGGAAAGGAAAAGATCGCGATTGAGGTTCTTCCGGGAACCATGGACCTGCCGGCAGAAGCAAGATCTTTCATACCGCGCCTTTGGGCCGCCCAGCATGTCGGATATCTTCTTGACACGATGAGACTTGAAGGGGAAAACCCGGAGCTGAGGGAGGAAATAATACGGGTTTCGAGGAAATACGGGATCATAACTCCCTACACGAGTTTCCTGATCATGGAAGATAATGAGAAAAGGGAGTTTCGGGAAGAAGACCCGGCACACCCCCTGATGGGTCAGGCTTCCCTTGACCGGGAATTCAGGGAAAGGATATCGGGGGAATTCGGGACTCTTGGCGCAAGATCGGGCAAAGGCAGCGTTAATGCCAGTTCAGAGGTCTTCGCCCTCCAGAAAAGCAGAAACCTCGACGAGATTCACCAGGGGAGTGAAAGACTTTCTTTCAAAGGTGCATCGGGCATCAGAAGCAACCTGTCATCCCTGGTTCGATACACCGGAAACAGGGCCTTCTACTGGAACGGGAAATCCTGGGTGGATTCCAATTCGGTCTCCCGGCCTAAAGAAAGCGCGTTGAAGATCAGGTTTGCATCTGAGGAGTATTTTGACCTGCTTTCAGTAAATCCCGGTGCAGCACGTTTCCTTTCCATAGGCAGGAATCTTATTTTCCTTCTGGACGGAAGGCTGTACGAAATTTACGATTGAATAATCAGTCTCTATGAGGCAAACGGGCCCATGAAAGACAGGCTCTTCCGCCTGGCAGGCATTACATGTATTGACAGGGAGACCTTTAGACAATAAAATATCTCTATGGCAAAAAAAGGATTTACCCTGATAGAGCTTTCAGCCGTAGCAGCTATAGTTTCAGCCCTGTCAGTAGGCACTTATCATGCTGTACAGAAGGGAAAATCATCCCAGTGCCTCAATAATCTCAAGCAGTTGTACCAGGCCGTCTCCATGTTCTCCATGGACAACTCGGCGGTTCCTTCAGCCAGTTTTTTCCCCTCGTCGGTTTCTGATCCCAGGGGAATACATAATATCCTTGCCCAGTACGGGGCAAGGGGAAGCATACCTTTCTGCCCGTCGATACCGGAACAGCTTAATATTTACGGGACCAACTACATATGGAACGACTCCCTCAACGGGAAGAGCATTGATTCTCTGCCGCCCGGCACGTGGCTCATGACAGAAATGACGGCTGTCAGCCAGAACATACCGGCGCCCCATACCGGGCAGGGATACAACATTCTGTATGCCGGGGGAAATGCTCAACCCGGGCCAAGGGTCTCATTTCCGTCCGTTCCGGAATCCAGGTCAGAAGATCCAGGAAAACCTCAGGCCCAGGAAGAACCCCGGCCAAAACAATCTTACCCGTATCTTCTTGTGTCAGCCCCTTTGGAAATACAGGCAGGAGAGAAGGCAAAATTCATTGTCTCAATAAAGGATCCTTCCGGGAAAAGCCTTCTTATCGGGGAAACTATCCTCGAGATATCTTCCGGTTCGGAATCCGCAGAATTCCCTTCTTCCCTCACGGTAACGGGCAACAAAGAGTCTGCCGATTTCGAATCGCTTTTTTACAAGGCAGGGAAAACGACCTTGAAAGTGACCGACTCACGGACAAACCTTACAAGTTCTGTTGACATTCAGGTTGCCCCGGGCAGGCCCCACTCCGTGGAATTCACAGGCTTTCCTGTCACGTGGGAAGCGGGAAAACCGGGCAGGGTAACCGCGGCCTGTTACGACAAGTGGAAAAACAGGTCAGGATATACCGGCCCCTTCTTCATATACGACGATAACATGGATATCCCTTCCCTGGCCAGTGAAATGAAAAACGGCCAATGGGCACAGGATCTGGTTTTTACGCGGGCAAGCGAAAAAAATGTTTTGCACGCGGCCATCGAAAGCCTTACGGTCTCCGGACCCGGGTTCGAAGTTCTCCATTCGGCGCCTGAAATCCTCCATGTGTCCGGAGAAGATGAAACCGTGGCAGGGGCCCCCTGCCAGGTATATGTTGAAATAAGGGACAGGTTCGGCAACACGTGTACCGGTTATACCGGTCAGGCAGAAATGGAAATCCCCGAAGGGGCTTCCTCCGATTCGGCCAGGTTCTCGTTCTCCCCCGAAGACAGGGGAAGAAAAAAAACCGGTGTGACATTCTTTTCTGCCGGAAACAAATCCCTGAGAATTTCATCCGGACAGATGAAGAATGAAAAGGGGATATACGTCAATCCCGGCCCATTGAGCGAATACAGGATAAGGGATATTGGCCCGCAGGAAGCCGGCACTCCTTTCGACATTGTGGTCAGGGCAACTGACCGTTGGGGAAACCAGATAAAGGGATTCTCCCTCAGGGATTCCTCGGGCAGCATAAGGTACGTCAACAGGGATTCAACAGCCGGCCTGTGGATGGAGACCGCAGTAATCACCAGAGCCGGGAACCATTCCATATACATCGAAGACGCCTTCGGGATCAAGGGCCGTTCGAATTCTTTCGAAGTAAAAGCCTCCTCTCCTGAAAAGATGGAGATAGACGGCATACCCCGGGTGCTAAAGGAAAAGGAGCAATATTCCGCCAGAGTAACATTCAGGGACTCTTACGGCAACGAGATCCGGAATTACGCGGGGGAACTCGCAATAGATGCCTCCGGAGGGCTTAAAGCTGCATTGAAAACCGATGGGCAGGCCGTTATTTCCATTGAACCGCTTTCAAGCGGCATGCAGACCCTCAGGGTTTCAGACAGGAGAACCGGATTAAAATCCGAGAGAATCCTTTTCGTTCAAAAAGGGCAGCCTTAATGAAAATAACGGTTATCAGCGATACTCACGGAAGCCTCAGTGGATGGGAATCGGCCCATTTCCTTATATCTGTATCCAAATCGGTAATACATTGCGGTGACATCCTGAACCACGGGCCGGGCAACCCTCTGCCTGAAGGCTACAACCCTAAAGCCCTTCTCAACACCCTGAACGGCCTTGGAAAACAGGTCCTTCCGGTCAAGGGAAACTGCGATTCGGAGGTTGACCAGAATATGCTCGCGCATCCCCTCTCATATCCTTTTCTTTTTATCCAGCTGGGCGACATACGGCTGCTTGCTTCACACGGCCATCTTTGGGGAAAAGAGGAAATGGTCTCTATCTCCGAAAAGTGGTCAATAAATATCCTCATAACCGGGCATACCCATCAATGGAAGATTGAGAAGCATGCCGGTTTCACCTGGCTTAACCCCGGAAGCCCTTCTCTGCCCAAAAATGGCCCCTCGGCGGCCCTGATAGACACCGAAAAATCGATCATAAGTGTCTATAACCTGAAAACACGTGAAATTCTTGATGAATCCCCGTTCAATTAACACAAGTACAGGATAGAATAAATATGTTTTCAAAAATCAGGCTTGAAGTAATATGCGTTGGAAACGAACTGCTTTACGACAGGATAAATACCGATGTCAACATACTTTCGGCTATAATGGCTAAAGCCGGCTTGAGGATAAGCAGGTGCGTGACCGTGCCGGACATCGAGGACGAAATAATCGCCTCGGTCAGAGAGTGCCTCAAAATGTCCGATATCCTCATTTTAACCGGAGGACTTGGCCCTACATCTGACGATATTACAAAGGAAGCGCTGGCTAAATTTCTTGGAAAGAAACTTGTATATTCCGGGGAGATCTGGCAGGGTATATGCGAAAGGTTCGCGAGAAGAGGCATTCTGCCTTCTGAAACAAATAAGAAACAGGCTTACGTGATAGAGGGCAGCGAGGTTCTCGACAATCCGGTTGGGACGGCTCCGGGCCTCCTTGTCCAGGAAAAGGGAAAGAAGATCGCTCTTTTCCCCGGACCGCCCGTAGAACTGAAGCCCATGGCAGAGAATTTTACCGAAAGAATCCGTGACGGGAAGGAAACTCCCCTGGAGATAAACCGTTACGGCCTTTATGGAATGGGCGAATCTGCGGTTGAAGAGAAAGTCAATCCCTTCATGAGAAAGATCGAAACCCCTTATACCATCCTTGCGAGCCCTCAGATGATAGAAATACTCGTGACCTCTGAGTGCCCCCGGGAGAATCTTCAAAGGATAGGGGTTTTCCTTAAGGATGAGTTCGGGAACAGTTACGCGGGAATAAACCCGCCTTCTCTTCCGGAGATGCTGGGCTCTATCCTTAAAGAGAAGGATCTCAGGATCTCTTTGGCGGAATCATGCACGGGAGGGCTTGCTTCAAAACTTTTGACCGATGTACCCGGAAGTTCGGCCTATTTCCAGGGATCGTTCGTGGCATACTCCAACAGCGTCAAGAAAAAGACCCTCGGGGTTCCCGGAAGCATTCTCAGAAAATACGGAGCGGTAAGCCCTGAAACTGCAACCTCAATGGCTAAAGGCGCTAAAAAGAAAGGCAAAGCCGATGTTTCAATAAGTTTCACCGGCATCGCGGGGCCTTCCGGGGCAACGGCAACAAAGCCCATGGGCCTGGTCTACATAGGCATCGGACTGCCCCGGAAAAAAACTGAAGTTTATCGGTTTATCTTCACCGGCAACAGGGAAAGAATAAGAGAACAGGCCGTTTACAAAGGCTTTGACCTTCTTGTCAAACTTCTCAGGGAAGGCCATGTTAAAAAATAAAATTTTTGTAACGTCGTCGATAATTCTGCTGGCAGCCTTCATAACGGTTAAAATCGTTACGATGCCGCCTCTTCTGAAAAACGCAAGACTGATAGAGATCCCGGAAGGATCCAACGCGCGGGAAATAGCCGTTATCCTGGAGGGAAAAAAGGTAATAAGGAAAGCGAGCTGGTTCCTCTTCTGGGCAAAAAGATACAACGTGCATAAAAGGCTTGAAGCCGGGATATACGAGTTTTCCGGGCGAACCCCCTTAAAGAAAGTCATATCAAAACTCTCCAGGGGAGAGGTTACCCTTGTAAAGGTGTCCATCCCCGAGGGCTATACCGTCAGGGAGATAGGTGCAGTGCTTGAGAGGAAGAAGCTTGCGGAAAGTGAAGAATTTATTAAATACGCTGAAGGCAAGAAGCTCGAGGGCTTCCTCTTTCCGGACACCTATCTTTTTCCCCACAAGGTATCCGTTGAAGCGATATCTTCCACCATGTTCAAGAGATTCAAGGATATTTTTGAGGACCTGTACGGGAAGACTGTCGACGATACGAATTTCGAAGAAGTCAAAAGAATTATGACCGTTGCCTCCATAGTGGAGGAGGAAGCCATGTACAGTGATGAAAGAGAGGTAATAGCCGGTATCATCTACAGGCGCATATCAAGGAATATGCCCATTCAAAGTTGTT
>JAKPNC010000096.1 GCA_029548585.1 bacterium
CCTTACAAACGATTCTTTAAACTCCATAGCAGTAAAATTTGGAGGCAAGGACCATACAACCGTGCTCCATTCATGTAAAAAAATCAAACTTCTCTACGAGTCGGACGATTATATAAAGAGAGTCGTTGAAGATATTAAGAATACCCTTATGAATGGTTAAGTTATACACAAGTTGTGATATATTTAAAGTATTAATAATAAATCACTTATACAATATTCACACAATTGCACACATACTATTAACACTACGGAGGTTAAAAAATGGAAATAATAGTAAAAAGCTCCGAAATCAGAAAGGCTCTCGAGAAAATTGGGAATATATTGCCGGCCAAGCCGGCTTTAATGATTACCAACGGGATTTTGATAGAGGTAAAAGAAGACAGCCTGTCCTGCGTGTCAACAGATCTTGAAAATACCATAAAGCTTGACATAGGTTGCAAGGTAGTGAAAAAAGGCAATGCCGTCATAGGGGGAAAAAAATTAATATCTCTTGTAAAACAGATTCCTGATGAAGAGATAAAGATTACAAGGAAGGATAATAGTATAGAATTGAAATGCCAGAATTCAAAGTACTCTTTCATTATGATGGATTACGATGAATTTCCAAAGTTCCCGAAGTTTACCGGGGATACAGTTCTGACCATAGAAGGAAGCAAGCTTAAAAAGGCCATAGGAAAAATCAAGTTCTGCATAGACCCTGAAGAACCGAGGCCGCATTTCAGAGGAGGTCTCCTTGATATAAGGGAAGATTCCCTCAATATAGTTGCCACCGACACAAAACGACTCTCCCTGTACAGGCTGTTATTGGAAAAGGGGGAACAGAAAAAATGCAAATGCCTTCTTCCCTACAAACTTTTAAGCATGCTTCCATCACTTGTTGACGATGACGCCATAGACATATCAATAGGCAAAAACCAGATTTCTTTTAAATATAAAGATACTTACCTCGTTTCCCAGCTTCTTTCAGGCAGCGAGGATTTCCCGGATTATGAAAAAGTTATTCCGGATGAGTCAAAACAGAAAGAGATTTTCATTCAAAGGGATACCCTTCTGTCCACACTGAAAAGAATATCCCTTTTTACCAGCGACAGGTATAATAAGGTGAAAATAAGCTTTGGCAAGAACGTTGCTGTATTTGCAGTGGAGAGCCCTGAAGTCGGGGAGGCCCAGGAGAAGATGGACATTGAATACAGCGGACAGGAACAGGACCTTGCATTTCCTCCGGTATCCCTGGTTGAATTCCTGCAGCTGCTTGAAGGAGAGCAGGTCAGGTTCGGCTTTACAAGTGAAAAAACACCGGTTTTGCTCAGGGACAGCCAGCAGGCTGATTACCTTTATGTGGCAATGCCTTTAAAACTCGAATGAGAGATAAAACTGAAAAGATGGGGCCGGTTATCGCGCGGGTCCTGTCTGAACTGGAGAAAAAAGAAGGCGCAGGGACGCGGGAGAATCCAGCCTTCCCTGCCGGAACGGGCGCCTGGCAGGAAAGGCCGAGGAACCTTGACATTGAAAGCGAATGGGTGAAAATCCTTGATGACACTTTAAAGTCTCACGGCTACGTCCATTCTCTTCACGGGGGCAGGCTTCTGGTCAGGGTGGACGGGAGCTGTTATCTCGCTGCTTTCAACATGCAGAAAGCTCATCTCTTGAAAAAGCTTCACGATGCCGGTTTCGTCAATATAAACAAACTGGAATTCAGGATATAGACATATCACAAACGGAGGCATACATGGTGACAGGTTCTATCGTGGCAATTGTAACTCCCATGAAAGGCGGAAGGATAGACAAGGAGGCTTACAGGAGGCTGGTGGAATTCCAGGTAGAGAATAAAACGTCTGCGATCCTTACCTGTGGATGTACTGGCGAACCTGCCACGATGTCCATGGAAGAACACCATGAGCTTATAGACTACACCCTGAAGATTGTCGACGGCAGGGTTCATCATGTAATGGCTGGTACCGGATCAAATAACACCAGGGAGGCCGTCGAGCTTTCCCGTTACGCCCAGAAGGCCGGCGCTGATTCAGTGCTCCTTATCACACCGTATTACAACAAGCCTACCCAGAAAGGGCTTCTCCTTCATTACCAGGAGGTTGCCGCAAATATCTCGATACCCCTGATACTTTACAATGTGCCTTCCCGGACGGGTATTTCAATATCACCTGAAACCGTTCTGGAATTGTCACGCGTCAAGAATATAGCAGGCATCAAGGAGGCAAGCGGCAACCTTGACCAGGTGAGCCAGATCGTTTCATCGTGCCGGGAGGATTTCATCGTCTTTTCGGGAGACGATTCCCTCACACTGCCAATCATATCGGTAGGAGGCAAGGGAGTTATCTCTGTCGCCGCAAACATCATTCCGGCGCAGGTTGCCGAAATGGTTGATGCAGCCCTCTCCAACCGGTGGAACGAAGCCAGGAGGATCCACCTGGACATGTTCCCGGTGTTCAAGGTTCTCTTTGTTGAGACCAACCCGATTCCTGTCAAAACCGCCCTCTGGCTGATGAAGATGGCTGAGATGGAATGGAGGCTGCCTCTTACCGGTCCTTCTGCGGAAAATATTAAAAAGATCAGGTCTGTTCTCAAGTCCCGCGGAGTGATAACATGATTTTCAAAAAGAGAAGATATATCAACCTGGAACCCAGGGAAAAACCCGAGATAAAGAAGGACCTGTGGATAAAGTGCGAGCAGTGCGGAAAGATGGTCTACAAGAAACAGTGGCTTGAAAACCTCAAGGTATGCTCACACTGCCAGTATTACGGGCGCATGTCCGCCCCCGAAAGGATTTCTTCCCTTGCAGACCCCGGATCTTTCAGGGAGATAAACGGCAACATGGTTTCTGCCGACCCGTTGAAGTTCACCGGAGTAAAGGCGTATGTCGACAAGCTGAAAGAAGAGACGTTCAGGACCGGCCTGAAGGAAGGACTGGTAACCGGAGAAGCAAAAATATCGGGCGTCTCCTGTGTAATCGGAGTTCTTGACGCCGGGTTCATCATGGGAAGCATGGGTTCGGTCGTAGGGGAAAAATACGTAAGGGCTGTTGAATATGCCATGGAAAAGAAGATGTCTTTCGTGACCATCTCCGGCGGCGGAGGCGGCGCGAGAATGTATGAAGGGAT
>JAKPNC010000269.1 GCA_029548585.1 bacterium
CCCTTTGAGAAGATCGGACTCTATCCTGACGCGCTCAGGGCATCGTGGCCCGTGGAAAGGGAGATAGGCAAGTATTTCGATCCGGGCAAGGAGAATATTTCAGTAAAGGAGAAAGAGGCAAACATCTACAGGAGGACAAAAGAGGTCAGGATAGACGGGAAACTGGAAAAGGACGAATGGCTGGGGCTCGACAGGTCAAAGGCAATACTTTTTGATCGGTACTACAAGTCGTCCCAGGAGGCGGGTCCCGCAAGCTACGCATGGCTCATGTATGACGACAGCTACATGTACGTTGGAATTGAACACGGCCCCGATCCATGGAAGGAAAGCATGGCTCTTACCCTCAAGGACCTCACCGCTAACTGGGCTTCGACGGAAGTGGCGGTCGAAGGACGCGTTGAGTCAGACACGAAAAGCTGGTGGCTGCCGGATATGGACACCGGGCCGATATTTATATTTACAGGCTTTGCAAACGGTAACCTCAAGGTACACGACAGCTATTTCAAGCTTCCGGACGACCTGAGGAAGTTTCTCGAAGAAAAAACAGAGTATAAAGCCGTGATAACAGACCTTGCTGCCTACCAATGGACGGCGGAATTCAAGATCCCGCTTTCAGCCATGGGAATAGTCCCCGGGGACATCAGGAACACCAGGTTCAATATCGGGGTTACAAGGAGAAGCGACTGGGTGGGCTGGATGTACACGGGAGGAAAGATTTGGAGGCTGGAAGAAGGCGGCAGGATAAATTTCATTAAATGAGATGGGTGCAGGGAAAAGAGATTAGTGGGAGATATCCGGCATTGAAGGGAACCATAAAAACAGGATGTAACACGGGAGGGAAACGAGATGAAAAGGATGCTTATGGTTTCGGGCATTACAATCTTCTTGTGCGTCGGGCTTCAAGCTTTTGATAATTACAAGGAAGCATACGATTCCGGGCTGAAGAAGACCGAGGGCTTCGGGGAATTCGAGGCTGCAAGGGAAGATTTCAACAAGGCGATCTCCCTGACATCAAAGCCTGCTGAAAAAGCTGACGCCATATTCCAGACAGGAGAGACCTACTACTGGCAGGAGAATTATTCAAAAGCGAGGGAAGAGTACGAACGAATCAAGGGCATGGAAAAAATTGGAAACGCATATATCGCCCAGGCGCAGATGCGGATAGCCGATGCCTATGCCGCCGAAAAGAAGTACGGCCAGGCCCGCCAGGAGTACTCAAAAATACTTGCCATGGATGGAAAAATCGCCAATACAGCCACCCGAAGGTTCTCATCCCTTCCAAAGGTTGAAGCCCAGTACAAGATTGCTGAGCTTTACAGGGCCGAAGGCAATTACGACGAAGCAAAAAAGGAATTCCTGAAAATACTTCAGCTTGAGGAAGCCACGGAAAAGGATAAAATAGAGGTAAAGTACAGGATAAAATCAATATACAGGTAGGATTCTGTAAAGTTAAAACATCATGGCGAGTAAGGAAGAAATATGGACATGAAGAGGCCCAGGGTACGGGAAGGACTTGGAGTCGGGATAGGAGTCCTGCCCACCGGCAGGCACAATGGCATAACGGACGTTCCTGGTGTGAAGGTCGGACATGTGACCCTTGTTGAAGGGGCGGATGTTCGCACGGGCGTCACGGCAATCCTCCCGCACCCCGGGGATATCTTCTCTGAAAAGGTGACGGGAGCGGTACACGTTATTAACGGATTCGGCAAGAGTCTCGGTTTGCCCCAGGTAATGGAAACGGGATTGATAGAAACGCCGATACTCCTGACGGGCACCCTCAACGTGTGGAGGGCCGCCGACGCCCTGGTCAGCTACATGCTGGAAAAGAACCCTGAAATTAAAAGCGTCAATCCCGTTGTGGGAGAGTGCAACGACGCTTACCTGAACAACGGCGGAAAAAGGCCAGTAGGCCCCGCGGAAGTGAGAGGCGCCATAGAAGGCGCGAAAAATGGAGAGGCGGCCGAAGGGAACGTCGGCGCAGGATGCGGCATGAGAGGATTCGGCTTCAAGGCAGGGGTCGGAACATCCAGCAGGAAGGTTTCCGGGTTCACGGTCGGGGTTCTCGTGGTTTGCAACACGGGACTCAAGGAACGTTTCTGCATTGACGGCATCCCC
>JAKPNC010000111.1 GCA_029548585.1 bacterium
CAGGTTGTAAAGTCCCTTCTTGCACATCTTGCAGTTCTCGCATCCCATGGATGTGACCACGCTGACCTTGTCCCCGATAACCAGTCCCGGCTCGTTTACCCTGTTGCCGATCTCAGCCACCGTTCCGACGATCTCGTGCCCGATGACCGCCGGCGGGACGACCTTTTTGTGGCCGCTGAAATATATCCTTACATCCGTCCCGCATATGGCGCAGTAGTGAACCTTTATCATAACCTCGTCGGGTTTGCAGGTAGGCTTCGCGATATCTTCTATCCTTATGTCTTCAATGCCATGGTATACTGCGGCTTTCATTTTAGTCATCTCCTTGGCGCTCCCGCGCCCGGGGTTGCCGTTTGCCCTGTTAATGGTAAAATGATATCAATGAAATCCAGGGCTCCCATAATTGTCATCTTCCTGTGCGCATTCTCATGCAGGCTTCTTTGCTCAGCTCCCGCATCCCTCTATTTTACACCAGATAAGAGAACGGAACAAGTTATCCTGGACCTTGTAAAATCTGCTGAAAAATCCATATGTATCGCTACTTATTCCCTCTCGTGGGACGCCCTGGTGAAAGAACTTAACGGAAAGAAGGGCGTCAGGATAAGGATCATATCGGATTCTGCTCCTCCCGGCGGACTGCTGAATTCGGAGGTCAGGGTCATGTCCGGCAATTTCCTTTTTCATCCCAAGATAATGATAATTGATGGCCTGATTTCAGTTGTGGGATCCGGAAATTTCACTGAAAGCGGTTTCCGCCGGCACCATAACCATTTTCTCGTCTTCTCTGACCGGAAGATGGCAGGTTTCCTGTCACGGAAATTCGATTCATGGTGGCTCGGTGAAAAGAACGATGTATATTACGATGACGGGAGAATAAGCATCTTCTTCTCTCCGGAAAATGATTGCAGTAAGGTTATCTGCGACCGGATTCTTTCATCGAAGAAATCTGTCAATTTCGCGGTCTATCACTTCACGTCCGTAGAGATAGCCCGGGCGCTTGTAAAGAGAAGGATGGCAGGCGTCACGGTTTCAGGAATGGTAGAGAGAGGAAGCATAGAACCTTACTCCGTTTATGGAATGCTGGCCAATTACGGGTGCAGGGTAAGAAAAAGCAACATGGCAGGTTACCTGCATGATAAGTTCATGGTCATTGACGGCGAATTTGCCATTTCTGGTTCCTACAATTTTACCGCGGCGGCAAGGAAAAATGTAGAAGTGGTCATGGTCATAAGGGATCCCTCCCTTGTCCTGGAATTCATGGAGGAATGGAAAAGGATCTGGCGTTGGAAAAGCCTTCCCTGACCCTTGAACGAGGTTGACAAAGCCGGGGATAAATGTTTCCATTTATAGGCAGGCGCGCGCCTTACGGGAAATCCGCAGGTAACGTCGCCGGCCTTGACATTCCGGGTTTCTTTTGCCGGGTTTCATCAAGGGACTCCCGGTATTGATCCCGGATGTTTCCCGTGAGCCAGTCATAGCAGGTTTGCCTTGCAGTATTGCTCTTTCCGGTCACATACCGGCGGCTTTTCCACGGGCGCCGGCGTTTAGGATTTTATTGCCAACGGGAGGGATAATGGACAGGAAATGGATAGACAGGGGAATGGAAAACCTTTATGCAGAGTTTGGTGAAACAAGGGTTGAGAAAGCTGTCGAAGCTGTTAAGAAGTTCCAGGTGGATGTGCCTTCCTGGACTCTCGGAGCCTTCGGAGGAGGCAGGTTCGGGGATTATACTTCCCCGGGCTTCGCAAGAAACATATACGAGAAGCTGGATGACGCCGCCTTCATAAACAATCTGACCGGGGCCGCTTCAATGGTTGCCACGCACGTGCTGTGGGATTTCTCAAAGGACGGGATGGAAGGCGACTATGAGATTGCAAGGAAAGTCAGGGACGAGTGCAGGTCCAGGGGGCTCTTCCTTGGAGGCGTAAGCCCGACATGTTTTACCTCGGGCTCGGAGAACGGAAGCTTCATCGCCCCGGATGGCGCAACCCGGAAGAGGTATGTTGAACAGACGGTGCTTGCAGGCAGGATAGCAGAGAAACTGGGGAACAAGGTGCTGGGACTATGGTTTCCTGACGGATCCCTTTATCCGGGCCAGGTTGAGATCAGGGATTCCTATGAGTTGATGAAGAAGACCCTTAAGGAGAGTTACTCGGCTATTTCCAGGGATGTCCTTATACTGATAGAATACAAGGTTTTTGAACCAAATACGTACAGTACCGTGATACCCGATTGGGGCACGGCTTTCGTGCTTGCCAGGTCCCTGGGAGAGAACGTGGGAGCCCTTATAGACCTCGGCCACCATCATCCCATAGCCAACGTGGAACAGATAGTGGCTATCCTTCTTGCCGAAAAGATGAGAAGCGGTTTCCATTTCAATATAAGTTATGCTCTTGACGACGACCAGGCCGTGGAGCCAAACCAGCAGGCGGCAAGGATATTCTACGAGCTTTACAGGGGAGGCGCCGTGGCTTCATCTCCCTCGAAGAACTGGGCTTACATGCTGGACCAGGCAAGCGGAAAGGAAAACAGGATTCATGCTATCATACATTCCATAGATTCTCTCCATCTTTCTCTTGCCAAGGCTGCCATAGTGGATACCGACAAGCTGAAAGAGGCCCGCAGGGCTGGAGAGATAATGCTTGCCAACAGGATCTTTAACGATGCGCTGATAAATGCCGACGTCAGGCCCATAGTGGCAAAAGCCCGCATGGAAAAAGATCTTCCGGCGGATCCTCTTGAAGCTTTCGTGAAGAGCGGCTACCAGAAGAAGATCGAATCGGACAGGAAATAGGCTTTCATACAGGACAGGTTTAAAATGAGAAAAAACCCGGTCAGGGTTATCGTTGTTCTCTTCCTTATCGCTGTCATAGGTGCATTCCACCTGAAGATGAAGAAGAGGCCAGGAAGCGGGGAGACGGGGGCTGTTTCAGCCATGCAGGCCCGCTCCAGGGCAATGGTGGGTCAGCGGGCTCCCGATTTCCGCGTGAAACTGATTGACGGCGGAGAGTTTTCCATGTCTGAATCGGTTGGCAGGCGGATCGTGATCCTTAACTTTTTTTCTGCGCGATCGGCCGCCTGCGCAGAAGAAATGGCGGGGCTGAACACATTCTGCGCCAGGCATGCTGCGAACCCGGGGAAGCCTGAGAGCGGCGGGGATCTTGAGATAGTGGCCATTGGGACAGGCGAGCCTGAAGGCCTGCTCAGGGAATTTGCAAGCAAAAACAGGCTTTCCTTTCCTGTCGGGGCAGATCCGGACGGGGAAGTCGCCATGAAGTATGGAATAACGGATTTCCCCTCTACCGTTCTCGTTGGTCCGGACGGAAGAATCGGTTTACACATTACCGGGCCGATGCATAATGCGGCGGTCTCCCTTGAACCGGTATACAGGGAATCAGTGAGGCAACTTGAGAGGGGAAAAGGCATAAGAAGAGAAAAGCAGCCAGAAGAAGAAAGATGATAAAAGCAAGAGGCGTTTCGGTATCCTACAGGACTGGCCTGACAGGCAGATTCAGGGCTCTCGAAGGTTTTGATTTCTCGCTTGAGAAGGGAGACATCTTCGGATTGCTGGGGCACAACGGGGCGGGGAAATCGACTGCCATGTACTGCTTTCTCGGTCTCATAAAGCCCGATGCCGGGATGGTAAGGGTAATGGGCGAAGAGATCAGTCCTGGGTGCCGCCTCTTCGGGAAGATATCCTACCTTCCGGAGGAAGCCCATTACCATGCGTATCTTACCGTTGAGGAGAGTGTCAGGTACTACTCCGGCCTTTACGGCATGAACCTCCCGGCGGGAAGAGGAGAAGATCTTCTCAGGAGGTTCGGGCTGTGGGATTTCAGGAAGATGAAGCTTTCCCATTGTTCCAAGGGAATGAAACAGAAGGTGGGTATTGTCCAGGCCCTTCTGAACGAATCTGCCGAACTGGTATTGCTCGACGAGCCGACAAGGGGACTGGATCCTTCCACTACGAGGGATTTCAGGGATTGTCTCCTGGAACTTAACAGAAGGGGCGCCACCATCCTTCTCAATTCCCATATCCTTTCCGAGGTGGAGATGGTCTGCAACAGGATAGCCATCATGAGTAAAGGCAGGGTTATCGTCCAGGACGAACTTAACAGACTGGTGGGAGTGCGCGAGGATATGTACGAGGTTGAATTCGAGGCAAGGTCTGATGTGCCGGAGTTCGTTAAGGAGTCAATGAGAACATCTTCCACGGTCAGGGGGCAGGTGGAGACTCCTGACCTGAGGGCTTTCCTCGATTATGCCGAAAGAGGCGGCATCCGGATATACCAGTGTGCCCTAAAACGGATTTCCCTTGAGGATGTTTTCTCGAAAGCCATGGAAGGCGAAAGGTGAAATGGAAGAAAGAATACTTTCAAACGTAAAGGCCAATCTGAAGTTTTATTCAAGGAACGGCATCATCTGGATTGTTATTCTTATCATGCTCATGCAGGTCGGGGCGAGAATATTTTTTTACTCCTATGCCCAGGGCATGAAATTCGAGATTCTCCGGTCATTCCTCGGCGGACTGGGCGGCTTCTTTTCCGTCATAGTTGCGGCTCTCGGCATGCTTACCGTTTCTTACCATTTGAGGAACCGCTGTTTCAAGATGGTTTTTTCAAGACCGTGTTCTCCGGACAGGTGGCTCTTTTCGCTCTTTCTTTCGGTGGCGATAGTATCCGCATCTCTTATTTTAGCCGCCCTGCTTTCCCTTATCTGCCTTTTCATCGCATGGAAGATACCTTTTCAGGCAGGCTGTGTATATATTCTCCTGCACAGTATGTGCCGGTGGATTCTTCTTTCTTTCTGCCTGCTTTTTCTCTCTGTTTTCCTGAATCCCGCGCTATCCGTTTTCCTTGTTGCAGTACTGACAGAAACAAATCTTTACCGGCTCACTATAATGTTGGGTTTTGCCGTGAACAGAGCATCTTCTTCCGCCGCCAGGATGTTTTTGAAAACGTTATGGCATGCCGCCAGGGCCCTCTATATGTCGGTTCCCCTGTCTCTTTATCCCCTGGAGACAGGCAGAATTGCTTCAAACTGGATAACATCCGGGCAGGACTGGATGCGTCTCGGGATAGTTTTTCTTTATACGTTCTGCGCAAGTTGCCTTCTCTTTTTTCTCTCTTCCTCCATACTGGGCAGGAAGAGGCTTACCTGAAAGATGCCGTTTCAGAATTTATTCTCCTGCCGTCAGGTTTTGACATGTGACATAACTTTATGGGCATCTCTTTGTCAATAAAAAAAATATTTATAACAGGCTCTGCCCGTATCAGGGGACTCGTTTGAGGCCTGCCTTTTTGGGACTCAGATCAGGAAATCCATAATATCTTGCCTCTGAACAAACATTCCTTATAACCCTCGTTACCCATAACGCCTTAAATGATTTCGCATGACAGCGCGCGTTGCAGGATAAAGTGTTTTCGCATTTTAACTTCCTCTCCCCCAAGAATAGAAGGGAAAGAACTCCTTTGCTTGCATGCCCTTCTTCCTCTCCTCTTGGGTAGAGGACATACCCGTCCGCAGCTTTAGCGTAGGAGGGGTGCTGGTGCGAAGAATAATGAGCACCGTATAGCACAAAGGGCGAGTCGGTGCCTGTCCGCCGAAGTTTTAACGCAGGCGGAATCCCGTTGACCGAAGCCCGTAGGGCAAGAGAGGTGAGGGGGCACGCTCTTTCACCCTCTACCCATAGGGGAGAGGGGAGGGTGAGGGGGGTTCCCAAATTTCACATTATTTTCCCCCGACATTTTTTTGGGGTTCTGCCAAATCTGGTTATTGGCGGTACTTCAAGGCTCAGGTTGTATTGGAAACCGTTCCCTGTTCCAGGCTTATCCTGTATTATAAGAGACTATTCCTTTTATAATCTTTGTCAAGGTGGTATAATAATCTTTTGATAAAGTAACAGGGAGGAGAGAAATGAGCGGAGATCAGATTATAGATGTCCATCATCATCTGAGCGCCAAGCCTGATGATTGGAAGAAACTTGCCGATGAATGCGGGCGCCTGAAAATCAGGAAGATAATATGTTTCGGGAATAACGAAGCCGTTGCCAAAGCGATGGAGGCTTTCCCTGATCTCATAGTTGGTTTTGGCCTTCTCCGGCTGGGAATGGACAACGCTCTGATGGTCGACGAATTCGTAAAGATGGGATTCCGGGGGATAAAATTCATCCGTCCTGCAGCAAATTACGATAACAGGAATTACTACCGGATATACGGAAGGATGGAAGAGAAAAAGCTGATAGCAATATACCACCTTGGGATCGTTTCTAACAGGAATCCTCAGGCTTCAAAGTTCCAGGATGTGGATAATAATCGGCACAGGCCCATTTATCTCGATACGATTTCAAGGGCGTTCCCAGACCTTGCCATAATAGGGGCTCATCTTGGCAACCCCTGGTACGAGGAGGCTTCAATGTCAGCGAGGTGGGATCCGAAACTTTATTTCGACCTCTCGGGATCCACTCTCAAGAAGAAGACCCCAGAGTTCATAGGCAACCTGCTCTGGTGGAAGGAAGAGGGGCTTTACAGTCCGCACAAGCAGAATGCATGGGAAAAGATAGTCTTCGGTTCAGATGTGGAGATAAACATGATTGAGGATACCCTTAACGATTACCTAAGGCTTTTTGAGGCTCTTGAGCTTCCTGAAGAGTATCGGGAAAAGGTTCTTTACGGTACGATGGCGGGCCTTCTTGGACTCGGAGCCGCGGCGAAAGCTTGAATTACAGGAGGATATCGAGATGAAGATTTGCGTTGCAGGTTTTGGACGCAGGATTAGCGGGGTGATAAAACACCAGCTTGCCAAAATTGAACCGGACCTTCGGGTTGTTGGCATCGTGGATCCGGATGAAGAGGGCGCCCGGTCAAGGCTTTCGGAAGAGGACAGGGACAGCGCGTGCTTCTACGGTTCGTTTGAAGAAATGGTAAAGAAGGCGAAACCTGACGCGCTTGCCATAGGCACCAGGTGTAACCTGCATGCCTTGTATGCCGCCAAGGCTGCAAGGTATGATATGCCTCTTTTCCTCGAAAAGCCTGTCGCCATAACAATGAAACAGGCTGTGGACCTGGAGAAGGCGTTTGAAAATTCAAAATGCGAGGTTGTTGTCGGCTTTGGCCTGAGGGCAACCCCCATGTGCAGGTTTGTCAGGCAGAAGATCGAAGAAGGTGCCGTCGGCAGGCCGGAACATATAATGGCATGGAACTACGTTCCTTATGGCACTGTATACTGGGAGGAATTGTACAGGAATTACGATATAACGGGAGGCCTTTTCCTCCAGAAGGCCACCCATGATTTCGATTACATGTCGTACATAATGGGTTCTCCGGTGGTACGTATAGGGGCCATGGGAAGCTTCATGCGGGTTTTTGGCGGAAAGAAAAGGAGCGGCCTGAGGTGTTCGGAATGCAAGGAAGCCGTTACCTGCCTTGAAAGCCCGGAGAACAGGGCCATAAACGGTTCGGGATACCATACGAAGGATCATCTGTGCGTATACAGCGTTGACTGCGGTTCTCTGGAAAAAGGAACGAACGAAGATTCTTCAAGCGCGGTGGTGGAGTTTGCATCGGGTGCCCACGGAATATATACCCAGGTTTTTTTCACCCGGAGAGATGCCGGGGCCAGGGGCGCAGCCATAAGCGGGTACATGGGGACCGTCAGGTTCGACTG
>JAKPNC010000126.1 GCA_029548585.1 bacterium
TCATGACGACCTTCAGAAGGATAACCTTTCCACTGGTAAGCCCCGGTCTTTTTGCGGGAGGCGTCCTCGCTTTTTCATTCTCTGTCATGGAGGTAAGCAGCAGCCTTATCCTTGCCGTCAGGGAGAGGCATTACCCGATCGCCAAGGTGATATATACCGTTGCCGGCAGGATCACCGACGGCCCTTATGTCGCCTGCGCGCTGGGCGTTCTGGGGATGGCGCTTGTCGGCCTGTCATACTACGCGTCTTCGAGGCTCGTGGCCCGGAAGATAGGCGAATTCTTCAAGATCGGCTAAAAACCGCCCCAGTCCGTATCTTATCTTTTCTTTTCCTTCCAGTAATTCCTGGCGATGGCGGCGAAGTTTTCCAAAAGTTTTTTTCCGTGCGTCCATGGTTCGTCATATCCCTCCGGGTGGAACTGCGTCCCGTAAAGAACCCGTGAAGAATGCTTTATCATCTCTATCCGGCAATGTCCTCCGCTTGCAAGCAGTTCGAACCCGGCGGGCATATTCTTGATTTCGCAGTAGTGGGCGCACTTCATTATCATGGGACTGGGGATTCCTTCGAAAATGGGATCTGCCTTTACCTGCCTGATTGGAAAAAATCCCGATGCGACAAAGTATTCAGATCTGTCGTACGGGTCTCCCTTGGCGAACCGCGGGTATTCCTCGTCGGGACCTATCTTTCTCATTGGTTCCGGTTTCCAGTCGGAGCTTTTGCCGAAATCATAGGTAAGGCATCCGTCTATCAGCTGGTGGCTCCCGCAGAAACATATCATGGGTATTTCGCTTTTTTTAAGCACTTCGGCCACCCCGATAAATCCCTTTGCTTCTCCCGGCTCGGCAAATCCGCTGAATGCCATGGCGGACGGATGAAACTCTTCAACCACCGACATGTCAAACTCCTGGTAAGGCACCATGAGGCATCTTTCGCCGGAGGCTTTTTCGAGCCTGGCCTTGACTTGTCCCCTTGAGGGGCCGTTATTGTGGCCATAATAATCCCTGACATCCTGGAAAGTAACTAATATATACATGACATCATCTCCTTTTTATGGGGAAAACGAGTTATCCTTATACAGCCGGCAGGCTGTGAGCAGAAAAACATGGTTTTTTACCGCTTCTCTCTTATTATAACATCAAAAATATTACGGGCATACTTTCCTATCGCAAGGCAACTGGTAAGACCCGGTGAATCTATCCCTTCAAGGTTGATGAATCCCGGGGCCGGCGCAGATATTAAAAAGTCCCTGGGCCCGTCTCCAGGACCCTGCAGCCTTGATCTTATGCCGAACATCGCAGGAGAAAGATCTTCTTCCCTTATAGACGGCAGGTACCTTCTGACCTCCCTGAAAAAGCGTTCCCTCTTTCTTTCGTCAACAGAATAAGATGTACCGCGGTTCTCTCCGGGATATGGGTGGTCCGACTTTTCCACGTATTCTATGTCGGGCCCGGCTTTCAGGCCTCCTCCCACGTCGGGTGTCAGGTGTATCCCGAGGTAATCCCTGCCAGGTACAGGGTAAACCGGCATGTTTATGCCGAAAGTCCGCCCTAATCCGAAGTAATCCCCCTTGGCCCAGTATGTCCTGACGGTGGCCATGGATATCATCCCTGAGATTCTGTCAGAAAAAAGGCCGGCGCAGTTGATAACCACCCTTGATGTGTAATGCCTGCCTGCAGCCGTTGCGACCCTGTAACCTCTTCCCGCTTTTTCTATACCTGTCACTTCTTCCCCGAATCCCGCAATTCCTCCGGACTCCAGGAAATCTCCGTACAGGCTGTCCATCAGGCCGTGGGCGCTGAGTATGCCTGTGGACCCGGTAAAAAGTCCGGAACGACATTCCACGCAGGGGACCATTTTTTTAACTCTTTCAGCTCCGAGGAGCTTAATATCTTTCACCCCGTTGGCAAGACCCGTTTTATAAAGAAGCCAGAGCCGTTTTTCTTCTTCCGGTGTGACGGCGAGAGTTATCTTGCCCGTTTTTCTGTGAAGGACGCCGGAATCCGCGCAGTAATCATAGAGCAGCCTGTTTCCTTCCACGCAGAGAAGGGCCTTCAGCGAGCCGGGTGGATAATGTATTCCGCTGTGCATAACCTCGCTGTTCCTCGAGCTGGTCTCCAGTCCGTAGCGCCGGTTCTTTTCGAGGATTCCGACGCATCGGCCTGACAGGGCTACTTCCCTCCCTGTGGCAAGGCCTGCCACACCGGCGCCGATGACAAGAAGATCAAGGTCGTATTCCATGGAAAATTTTATGGTGAGAAGAGATATTTACAGGAGAGAGGTCTCTTCATGGCGGAAAGTTGAAAATGGAAACTTTTTCCCCGTACCCCATTAAGGTTGTCTGTTCGAATGGTGGTAGGCCGTGGAGGATTCGAACCTCCAACCCGTCGCTTGCGCAAACCGCTCGCTTCTCAGGAGGGGGAGCATCCCCCTTCCTGAATCTACCCCCCAAAACGAAAACACGGGGAAACTTTTTTCCCCGTACCCCATTAAGGTTGTCGTTCGAATGATAGTAGGCCGTGGAGGATTCGAACCTCCAACCCGTCGCTTGCGCAAACCGCTCGCTTCTCAGGAGGGGGAGCATCCCCCTTCCTGAATCTACCCCCCAAAACGAAAACACGGGGAAACTTTTT
>JAKPNC010000127.1 GCA_029548585.1 bacterium
ACCGATAGTCTGCTGAAAGAAGCGGCCTTTGTGTCCTGTTGCTCCGCATCTTTCAGAAACAAAGGATCAGCGATGTTGCAAATTACCTTGTTGAACCGAGACAACCCCTGCAAGAGTTGTGGTTCATGATGTCCCGGGTGAAAGAAAACAATGTTGCGGACATGGAAGAAATCTGCCAGTTCAGAAGCGGAACAAAATAATTCCCGGGAAGCTGTAAACTTGCGGCTTACTTTTTCTGTGTAATCCGGGCTGAGCGCCCAGCACCACGCTTTATCAATACTTTTTTCCGCCATAATGGCCTCCCTTCAGTCTATATTCCCTCCTGCGCCCAACACGAAAATACACACAAAACTCTCCCCTGGCAGAGGAGGTAATTTGAGAAAAGCAGTAACTATTACCAATCTTTTCCGGTGTAAGACAGCTTTACCATATCCCCGGAAGCAACATTGAGCGTTATGGTAGCTTCTCCGTTTCTTTTTACGGACTCAATCTGACTCTCAGATATTTCAGGATATGATGACAGTACCTGCTCTGCGTCCATCTCTCCCAGGTAATCGGCCTCCATATGACCGTCCATTGGATCAAAGAACATGTATACGACCTCGAATTTTTCGTTCTTCTCCATTTTATTCTGTAAAGGTATAAGGGAAGAAGAGCTTCATCCCTTCAGCTTCAATACCCTTATGGCATTTTTTTCGGTAATCTTATCGTAGGCTGTCTCAGAGATCTTCCCGCCATCCCGAATCTCCCGGAAATAGTTGACATGCGGGACTTCCTCCTTGTCGGCGTCAATATCTGTTCCGAACATCAGCTTGTCCTGGAACTCCCCCAGAAACCTGTAGCCGTATTCCCTGTCCCTGTTGAGAGCGTTAAACCCGCTGCCGGCGGAAAGGTCCCCGTAGAGGTTGGGGTATTTCTTCAATAGAACCTGGAGTCTTCCAGGCGCCTTCACGGGGCCCGAAGGATACCCGGCCCGGTTTGATTCGGTGACGTCGCTGCTTATCTCCGACCAGAAAGCCATGGCATGCCCTATGAAAATGGTGTCAGGACATTCTTTGAGCGCCCTTTCAAGCCTCGGCAAACCCCTGTCGTCGGCAAGCCCGTAGCTTCCTCCAAGCTTGTCATACAGATGAAAGAGGACGGGAAACCCGAATTTTCCAGCCTGCCTGTAAAGGTTGAGGCACCTGGGATCGTCGAAATAAAGGTTGGAGGTCATCTCTCCCAGTCCCCTGGCGCCGGCTTCCCTGTAGTATCCCAGGATCCATGAAAAATCCGTATCCGGCGAATTTTGCCCGGACCGCGGATCGACATCACAGAAAGGAATAATCCTGTCGGGAAATTTCCTGTATTCCTTCAGGACATCTTCGGGCCCGAAATAGAAACAGGGAACCTCCGGGCTTACTCCCGAAGGCAGAAGAACAAACCTGTCCACGCCTCTCCTGTCCATGGCTTTCATAAGGGCTTTACCCTTCAGGTCATCTCTGCCGCCCCACAATTTGACTATATGCATATGGATGTCTATCATTCTGTTAATCCCCCAGGTTGACGGAATCAGCTTTAAGGAAATGATTCCAGAATATGTAAAGGCTCACAGGAAGAAAATATCCGTATGTTAAAGGAGTCCGAGAGCCTTCCGTAATACAAGGATACTGTCGGATATATTTATTGTTTCATCGCCGTTCATGTCGGCGGCATCAAGAATTTCTTCCGTGTAGTCAGGAGATGTATATTCGGTATTGTTGATTACCACGGGCAATTTTATGGAGATCCTCAGGGTTAGGATTACATCCGATATGCTGATTCTGCCATCTCCATCAATATCGCCGGTTGAATCCGCCCCATAAAAAGCCTCCAATGTGACATCTCTGTCCAGGGGTAACGAGATTTCATTTGAAGCGCTGTAACTCTCCTCATCTTTGCGCCATTCCATGAACTGATAACCATTATGGGTTGCCGGCGCCGTTAATAGAATATTGCCGGTATAAACTCCGTAAAATGGAGCGGCCCTTCCTGCAAGGCCGTTAAGGTCTTCGCAAGCAGTTATGATGACGCCGGGGGAGTCCGACTTTACATCCACCCGGTAACCTGCCCTTTCGATAAATACCGGATTGGTAAAAGCAATGTTCTGCTCACTGGCGTCTACACCGATAACCTGATATGAGTTGACCAGGGGCTTGACTTCCATGTCGTTGTGCGTAAAATCCCATTCGGTTTTCCCCAACACATCCCCTTCGGCAAACCTACGGACTTCTTCCGGGCCTATTTCCAGGTATCTTATTTGAACGAGATTGCCATATCCCTCATTCACAGGCATATAGTTCCTTCCTGCGCTATTTATACGAACCTGCGGCAACCCCGAAGCCGGCAGGAACAAGGTTTCTCCCATCACTTTTATCGCATCTCCATAAACAACCTCTATATCCAGCCATGCCCCCAGTCCAAACGAACTGCATCCTTTACGGTATGCATCAAGAATCGTCCCTTTCCCTGGAGATGAGGCTTTTACATAGGTAACCAGTTCTCCGGTTTCCTGCGCGTCTTCGCCAATCTTGTAATGTATGTCGGTTGCGGCATGACCCAGGATCCTGTTGCCCTTTTTTAATTCGTCCCACCACCTCAGATATGCCCACGCATCATTCCCATAACTGGAATAATTGCCGCCATTTATCACTTCCATGCCTTTCAGGGTACCATATCCTGAAAACCCGCCTTTCCAGGTATAGAGGGGCGAGGATTCAGGATGGGCGATATAGCCGAAAGACCCTATTCTTTCTGCCTCAGACATAATATCTTCAATATACCGGGGCCAGCCGGTCTCATCTGATGGTATGGTGCAATTCAGATAGTTCAATGTGTTTTCAGGATAAAGAAGGTAGTGCCCCTGGGACCAGGAAGGGATGATATTGCAGTTGCCAAGTTCCATGGCCCCTATCACGTACAGGTTCTCAATAACATCTGCCAGTTCAATCTCCCTTACATAATCGTATATGTTATCCTTATGTATCCCCGCCCAGCCTGTAAAACCGGTCATGTGGCTGTGGTCTGTAATGGCAAGCCAGTTCAAATCCTGCAATGCGGCGTTTTGAACAAGTTGAGAAGACGGGAGAGTCCCGTCAGACCATGTTGTGTGGGTGTGAGGATCGCCGGCATACCAACCATCAGGGACAGGCAACGCCGAATATCTTTTGATCCCCATGGTTTTGGAAAAAACCGTTGTTGCGTCCTTGTCATCCTCTATTTCCATCTCCACTCTTATCTCTATCCTGTTTCCGACAACTTCAAGCGCGGGGAATTGGGATAAATCTATTGTGACTGACGTTTCCGCCAAAAAGGATTCTATCGCTTCCTGAAGTGATTTAGATTTTGCGCAAAGTGTTCCATAGCCTGTGTTTTCCTGAAGTGTTTTTATGCCATTTTGGTTCTGCGAGGCCTCAAGCTCAAGGTTTTTCAGCTGCGCATCGACCTTTTCCAGTTCTTCCAGTTTTTCCCCCATAGGCATAAGAGGTTTTTCAAAAGCTCCCGTTCTGACTGTGAATGGACCTATTTTCAAAGTTCTCACACCCTTGATAAGGGGCAAGGAGGGCGTCAGATGAATTTTTTGAAAAGACGGAGAAGATAAAGAGAGTTTCTTAACCGTATAAACTTTGTCCTTGCTTGTGTTGCCTGTAAACAGTACCCCCGTATATGGGTGCCCTGTTCTGCGCACGTATCTGAAGCCGGAAGTTAAAAGGATGATATCACTGCCTGAATTGTATGGGATCTTTTTTCTGACGAAATCGATTCTTTGTTGCGGCGGGGTCAAAACGGCATCTTCTGCAATACCCATTCCTTCAAGGCGGGCGGTCTCCAGCGTTTCCCGGGCATGCAGAACGAAGGAAGCTGAAGACAGAAGAAGAATCAGACAGGTAAATATCTTAAGGAATCTTTGATTTTTCATTTATTGATTCTCTATAAGCGATCTCCTCTTTTTATTTTGCGAGTCTTGTCATCCTAACCCCTGATGCAGGAGAAAACCTTATTTTCCACGTTGCAATCTCTCTTTGGTTGCAGTTCAACGGTCCCGGGGATTTTTGAGGTTGCTTCGTCCCATAATATCCCGGAAGGGGAAAAGCTCCCACGGGCACAACCGTGGCGCCAATCATGAGCTTATCAATAATTTCTTCTGCGCGAATTTCTTTATTTCGTGTATGCTTTTGCAACCTTGTTGAAGGCTTCTATGTACTTCTCCATGTGTTCTGTTTCATACACGGGATGGGTGAATAACGAGATGGTTCTTTCAGCGAGCCATCTTGCCGTCCTGCATTCCGCAGCCGGATCATATATGCCTCGCGCTTTCATGTAATCAATGAAGGCTTTCTCTTTATACAGCTCGGGCCACAGGGCGCCGTAAACGGGCACGCCCTCGGCTTCCATTGCCTTTCTGAACTGCTTCATGGGAACTTTCAGCCTGTCCGTGTCGAGAACAAAAGGAGCCCACCAGAAGGAGTTCTGCCTGTCTTCCGAGTCATGGGGAAGATGGAGGACGAGAGGATTATCCCTGAGGGCTTCTATAAGAAATCTTCCGTTTCTTTTCCTTGCGGGCAGGTTCCAGGTATTCATCCTTTCAAGCTCGCAAAGGCCGATTACAGACTGGATTTCAGACATCCTGTAATTGAACCCTATCTTGTCGTGGATGTAAACGGACTCCTGCTCCTTTTTTATCATGTCCAGTCCGCCTTCAGTGGTAAAACCGTAGTCCCTCAGGGAAAAGCATTTCAGGTATACGTCTTCATTGCCGGTAATTACCGCTCCGCCCTCTCCTCCGGTTACCAGGTGCTTGGTATGGCAGAGGTTAAAACAGCCCGCATCTCCGACGCTTCCCGTTTTCTTCCCTTTGTAAAGGCCTCCGAAACATTCGGTGCAATCCTCTATCACGAAAAGATTATGTTTCCCTGCCATTTCCATAATGGGCCCCATGTCGGCCACGACACCGTACATATGGGCAACAATAATCGCCCGTGTCCTGCCGGTAATCTTCCTTTCAACATCTTTCGGGTCTATCGTGTGGGAAAAATCCGTATCCGCAAAGACAGGTATTGCTCCCATATTCAGGATTGCAAACAAAGGCGGAAAATAAGCATACGACGGGCATATGACTTCATCTCCATTTTCTATTCCCGATGCCGCCAGAGCCAGGTGAAACGCTCCGTATTCGTTGACCGTTGTCGTGCAATATCTTGATTTATGCCAGCAGGCAAGTTCTTTTTCAAACTGCTTGCCGTATTCTCCCGACCAGTAGTTAAGTTTCCTTGTCTTCAGAGGCTCAATCGCCATCCTTAATGTTTTTTCTGAAACAGCCGGCCAGCCCGGAAACGGTGTTGCATTAACAGGCCTGCCGCCTTCTATCGCCAGTTTTTCCATGGTATCTCCCTTATAACGATTCCTTCATAATCATTTTTATGCCTTCTTCAATCAGCCCGAGGATCTCGTCCGCCTGCTCCCTGGTTATGATGATGGACGGCGCAATCACCAGGATATCGGCATTGTTCCTGAGAATCATCCCCCTTTCCCAGCAGAAATCCCTGATCCTGTTTCCGACTTTCAGCTTCGGGTCAAAAGGAGTCCTGGTCTTCCTGTCTTTAAGC
>JAKPNC010000130.1 GCA_029548585.1 bacterium
CGACAGAAGGGTCCCTATAATAAATGCCCTTTTTCTCATTGAGTTTCTCCGTGTTTTGAAATCTTGGGAAAAGAGTTCCCTCTATTGTAAACCAAATCAAATATTCATGCAATTTGAAGGAGGGGCAATAATAAAATATAATAAACTTGAAAGTGATGTATGGAATCTTACAGGTAAAAAGTGGAAAGGATTAAAAAACTCAGGATCCGTACGGAGGTAACGATGGAGAAGAAGGTTGTATGTCTGGGAATAATAGTGGGCGACTTTATAGGAAGGCCTGTGGAGAATGTTCCTGAAAAAGGAAAGCTGGTCCTGACCGAGAGGACGGAGCTGCACATTGGAGGGTGCGCGAGCAATACGGGCGTTGTCCTTAAAAGGCTCGGAATTGATGTCGGTATAATAGGCAAGGTTGGAAACGACAACCTCGGGGATTTCCTGCTGGGCAAGCTGAAGGATGAAAATCTTGACGTGAGAGGAATAAAGAGGAGCAGGGGTAAAACGACTTCAGGAACCCTTGTCATGGTCCATTCCGACGGGGAAAGGTCATTTATACATTCCACAGGGGCAAACGGCGACATATCCATGGAGGATATAGATTTCGGTTACATCAGGCAGTTTTCTATACTCCATGTTGCTGGCGCATTCCTTATGCCGGGATTCGACGGCAAGCCCCTTGCGGAAACCCTGAGGAAAGCAAAGCAGGCGGGCATCATGACCTGCCTCGATACAGCATGGGATTCCACGGGTAAATGGATCTCCCTGATTGGGGAAGCCCTTCCTTACATAGATTACTTTCTGCCAAGCATCGAGGAAGCGAAAATGATCGCAGGCATGGACAATCACGTCAGGATTGCTGACTTCTTCCTTGAAAGGGGAGTCGGAAACGTGTGCCTGAAGATGGGCTCCAGCGGGTCCTACATAAAGAACGGAAAAGAAGAATACAGGATAATGGCTCCTGACGCTCCCAAGATCGATACCACCGGATGCGGGGATGCTTACGCGGCAGGGTTCATTGCCGGCATCGTCAAGGAACTTCCCTTTGAAAAGTGCGGAATGCTGGCAAATATAACAGGTGGAAAGATAGCAACGGGCGTTGGTGCCACGACAGCCGTTACTTCCTATGAAGATACCCTTGAATTCGGCAGGAAGTACGGCAGATGGATTTAAAGGCTCTTTTGATGAAGGAGGCAGGAAATGGAAAGAATCTCCGTTATATTTGAAAAGGTCAGGAAAGAAAGGCCTCTGGTACACCACATAACCAACTGGGTTACCATATACGACTGCGCCAACGTGCTCAGAACAGTGGGAGCCCTTCCCGTAATGGCCCACGCCAGGGAAGAAGTCTCTGAGATGACACATATCTCGTCTGCCCTTGTCTTCAACATAGGCACACTCTCCACCGGATTGGTTGAATCCATGAAGATCGCCGGCAAAACTGCAAACAAAGAAGGCAAACCCATAGTTCTGGACGCCGTGGGCGCCGGGGCCACGAGTTTCAGGAACGAAAAGGTTCTTGAACTGATAAGAGAGCTGAAGATAGACGTAATAAAAGGCAACAGGTCGGAGATAGCCAGCATATCTGGCCTTGACGTTTTAACCAGGGGGGTAGAATCCACGGAAGTCGCCCAGGACATGAAAGAGATAGCCTGGAAGCTTGCAAGGGAAAGGGAAGCAACGGTAATCGTAACCGGGAAGGAAGACATAGTGGCCGACAGGAATTCCGTCTACCTTTGCCAAAACGGCCACCCCATGATGGGCAACATCGTGGGAACCGGATGCATGGCCGCCTCCCTGGCAGGCGCTTTCGCCGCCGTAGATGAAGATTATGCCATGGCCTGCCTTTCATCTCTGGCCGTATTCGGGATAGCGGGAGAGATAGCCGCCGGCAAATCATTCGGACCGGGATCCTTCAAGCAGAACCTTTACGACGCTCTCTATAACCTATCTGGCAATGATATTAAGGAACTTGTCAAAACGGAGAAGGCAGCATGATAAAGTACGGGTTTTCCCTGGAAAAGATGGGCTTCTACTTCATAACCGATTCCACCCTCACCCGGAACGGGATAATAGAAGACGCAAGACAGGCAATCAAGGCCGGAATAAGGATCATACAGTACAGGGAGAAGAATAAGACGTCGGGACAGATGTACCGGGAAAGCGTGGCTCTCAGAAAACTGTGCGCAGGCAAGGCTCTCCTGATAATAAACGACAGGATAGACATCGCGCTTGCAGCCGGGGCCGACGGTGTACACCTTGGGCAGGAAGATATTCCCTGCGCAAAAGCCAGGCTCCTTATGGGAAAAGATTCGGTGATAGGGATAACGGCCCACAGCCCGGAACAGGCCGTCCTTGCAGAAAAATGCGGGGCTGACTACATAGGGATCTCTCCTGTTTTTGCAACCAGGACCAAGAAGGACGCAGGCGCTCCGGGAGGGCTTTCCCTTGTCAAAGAAACCAGGGCCTCCGTCGCCATTCCAATCGTTGCAATCGGAGGAATAAAATGTTCCAACATTTCTTCGGTTATGGAAGCAGGAGCGGACTCGGTCTGCGCAATATCGGCGATCATATCCGAAGGCAGGACCTTCGAAAAATGCAGGGAGCTGGCAGGCATAGTGGACTCTTTCATGAATAAGTCCTGACCTCCATTTACAACAACCTATCCGGGGGAAAGCGCCCCGTGTCAGCCGCCCGTAATCATGAAGGGATTTCTTTTCAAACTTCACCAGGAACGTATAACCCTGCGTGGGATGAAAAGATGAAGGCCCTTTCATTGAAAAGGAATGCAGGATGTACTAAAATCCGTCGTTGAACCATAACGGATATATCTATTATTGATGGTTTTCCCCCTATGGAAAGGAGGATAATATGCCTACGATATTCTTTTACGGGCCGGAACTTGAGAGGGAAAAGAAAAAAGAGCTGATCAAATCTTTCACGGAGAAAGCCAGCGAACTTACAGGCATAGACAAGTCGGCTTTCGTGGTATACCTGAGAAAAAGCGATGGTGAAAACGTCGGAGTTGGAGGCCAGCTGCTTGCGGAAAGGCAAAAGAATCCAAAGTAGCCTGTTCCGCTTAGAAAGGACGGGCGAATAATCAGCAGGGGGAGGATATGGGAACAATTATTTCCTGCAAAGTAGGAGGAGAAAACATCCTTCTGGATATGGACAAGCTGGAAGATGAACCGGGCAACAGGGAATTATGGCGTGCGAAGAATTATGAAACTCTTGAACCCGGAACGATAAAGTGGATAGAAACTTTTTTTAGGAAAGGCGACGTTATTTACGATATCGGCGCCAACATAGGGCAGTATTCTCTGTATGCCGCAGTGAAACTGAAAAAAGACTGCCGTATAATAGCCTTTGAGCCGGAATCCCTCAATTATGCGAAGCTGAGCAGAAATATCATGGCAAATGATTTATCGGGTATTATTACGGCTTACTGCCTTGCAGTCTCGGACAAAATGTCGCTTGATTATTTCTATGTGCGCAAGTTCGGTCCCGGCCAGGCGCTCCACAGTTTCGGGACGAACGTGGGACAGGACAGAAAAGAATTTTCGCCCGAATACAGGCAGGGAATGATGGGGGTATCTCTCGACGATCTGACTCAGCGTTTTGCCATGCCTTTCCCGAACCATATAAAGATAGACGTTGACGGCACGGAAGACCTGATAGTCAAAGGCGCCTCATGTTCACTGGCCGATGCCAGGCTCAGAAGCGTCCTCATTGAAATATACATAACGGGAGATATGGTTCCCCGTATCAGTGAAATCTTTTTCAAACACGGCTTCATTTTGAGCAATAAGGATTCTCTCGTGATAAAGGAAGGCTTAACGGGGAATTTCATATTTACAAGATAAGTTGTCTCATGTGGAGCTCCCAGGGGCACAGCCCGTATCACCAAAACGCTCCATTTCAAACGGCGGATAAAATCAACCCGGAAACATTTGTGAAATATGACAGGGAGACAAAATGGATGAAAGCAGGTCTTTTTCAGGGAATGCGGCAGGCAAATCAGACCTTTCAACCTGCGACTTCTCTTTTGACGGCCCCATCGGATCTCAAGGGGCGGTAATAGAGAAGGTTGGAAAAAATCACTTCCACATCAAACTCGGGCATGCTCCCGGAAACCCAGGCTGGTGCAACATGCTGTATTTCCGGATTATGCGTAACGCCAGGGGCAACTCACCGCGCATAGACGTATCGTTCCAGGGCGGAGACGATATGAGATTCAACCATAACTCCGCCACATGGTCATACGATTGCAGGAACTGGCATGCGATTGACTGGGTTAACCCGGATGAACCCGGTAAACAGGGAGACAGTCTCCTTTTCCCCGGGTTCAGGGAAGATGCCGTATGGTTTGGCGCCCAGGTACCCATGTCTCATCAGGATGTCGAAGCCATGATGAAACGATGGGGGCAGCATCCCCATGCAAGGATTAACGTGATCGGCAAATCTCTCGGCGGCAGAAACCTTTACAGGCTCGAGGTGACCGATCCGAACAGCGGCATTCCGCCTGCAAAACGCTGGGTGCACAGGTTTGCCAACGAACATCCCGGGGAACATAACTCTCAGTGGCGCATGGCCGGCATGGTTGACTGGCTCCTTAGCGACAATGGAACCGAATGCCGAAGGAAGAACATCTGTCATTTCATAATAATGATGTCTCCCGACGGTCCCGGCAACGGATGGTACCGCGTCAATGCTGAAGGATTTGACATGAACCGCACGTACCTTGTTGACGGCTCCGGTTCAGGCCAGCAGGCCCACGAAGCTTTCATCGTCCAAAAAGACATGGAATCCCTCATGGCTTCCGAAACGCCTGTTACAACATCGTGGAGCATGCATACCTGGGGCGGACCGGTGGAACCAATCTTTCTACCCGGTCCGGAATTCGGCACAAAACTGGGTTCCTTTGAAGAATTCAAAAATATCGTGGCTGATAACGACCCGGGAGGATTGATTAAACCTCTTGCTGTCAGGAAAAATCCAATAAAATTATCAGTAATGTGGTCAAGCGGTGTATATACTCAATTTGGCATTACTACGGTACTTTGCGAGGGCGCCGGCCGCTGGACCTCAAAACAGAAAAGTCTCGATGCAGGCATGATACTGATGAAAAGCATAGCCGGGTTCTACCAATGAAACCGGTGCGAAAAAAGGCTGTAAAAGCAGCGTCTTACTTTACGACCTTGTAAAATCCGGGACCGCGGCATGCGTCGGAAGCTGATAATCTTCTTCGCGCAGTCTTTGCCAGCCCAGGGAATATAACCTGCCGTAGGAACACCACGAAATACCCATATAAAATCTACTATCCTTCAAGGTCACCATTGGACAAAATTATTCTCCCTTTCTTTAACTACAGCCAATCCGCTGCTTTTTTACGAATTAAGGGGCACCTTGAAGTTGAATGGGTAACAAATCACGGATTCAAACAGTTCTTTATGTTATTTAACACTGACGTGAAATACAA
>JAKPNC010000270.1 GCA_029548585.1 bacterium
GGATTCATAGAGTCTGACAGCGACGGGGCCGTTCCCATATCGAGCATGACGGGATTGGGACTTTCTCCTTCGTCCATGTACCTGCTGGGCTACGGGGTGGACCACGAGTCCTACTACGGTTTCCACGCGGACGATACCGCGAAGAAAACCTTTGAGGCTCTCGGTTTCAAGGTCAATCCCATGTACGACCCTCCCGAGGTAACTTTTACATACCCGGTCGAAGATGAACTTTTTGAGACGGAAGAAAACGGGGATGTTACCATCCAGGGGAACCTCGATTGGAAGGGGCCGAGAAAATTCGAAGGAGGAGTAAAGGATATAAAGCTTTTCAAGTATACATATCTCCAGGAGATGGTAAACGGTTTTGACTGGCAGGGCGTCGAGGTTGGCGTGGACGATGAAAACTGGGCAATAGACGACACGGGTGATTTTTCGGTTTTATGCAATATTCCCGGGGCCGACAGGGTTTATGCCCTGAGGGTTGTTTTCGTTTTCAAGGATGATACAGAGATGCAGGCCGTTGTCATGCTCGGGCCTCCCGATGAATTGGAGACAAAGAAGGGAGGAGAAACAATTAAGTGGAGCATGGAAGGGCTGGGCAAGGTTTTTGCCCTAGATAACGAGACCTACGTATATGAACAGCCGAAAGAGGGAGAGATGCCGGGCGTTTACATCCATGCTTCCGTTATCCCCGTATTCAGGGATGATGACAGCACGTATCTTATCTTTGCAGGCAAATATTCCAGTGGCAGCGAAGATCCGATTGAAGATGAGCAGAACGAGGTCCGATGGGAAGCAGGTTTTGAAGAACCGGCCGGACTGAGCCTCCTTGAGATTGATTTTTCAACCTCTTATGAAGGGGACAATTTTTTTGTCATCGCATACGACGTGATAAGTCTTTCAGAACCTGAAATTCTAAAAACGGTGACGGCTTTTATAATGTCCTGGCCAAAGAGAGAAAAAGAAGACCTCCTTCCGCCTTACTGCAGGCCCCAGGAGATACCCGAGGAAGAATAAACATCCCTGCTCTTCTCCTCTCACCGTGGGGGCTTGTCCTGAAGTATTTGCGAGGTTTATCCCGAGCCTTTTTTACCACGAGGGAGTCTTTCTCCACTACTTTCCTCTACCCTTGGGGGAGAGGAATGGAAGGTGAGGGGGCACCATCCTTCCCCCTCTGCCACTGATGCTTTGACGGACTGCTGCAGGGGTAGAAGGAAAAAAACCGCAAGTACCCGCAGCTTGCGTGGAGGGGGGTACTCATAACTATTCTTTTTCAATCCACCAGTGCAGTATGTTTGTTTTGCTCTGTTAGTACGCATGGGAAGACTGTATGAGAAGGCGTCTGGGTTCGGAAGGATTAAACCTGCCCGTAACCAGGTTATTTGAATAAGCCCCGATACCTGCCTCTTTCATTCTCAGGTATATTCCCCTGTCCCAGGTTATGACGTCCCGGGATGTATATAATACAAGGTTACCGGAGTTTTTGCCCTGTTGTCCGCTTCTCCCGTGCAGGAAATAACAATCTCCAAGTGAAGCTATATGCGGATTGCGTATCTTCCTATCAAAGTACGAGTGTCCCACTCTCGACCATGTACGTCCCAGGTCACTGCTGGTTACATAATCAAGGTTATGTTCATCTTTCGCGTTATATATGTAAACAATCAGGCGGACGTCATGTAAAAATTCCATTGTACCGTAACCCCTGCCGTCCGTTTTAAAAGGCAGGATGCTTCGGGTTGAAAATGTTTCTCCGTTATCAGCACTCGCGTGAAGGCAGTAGACGTCCTCTTGGGTTTTCCCGACCAACGTGCTGTTGAAGAAATGAAGGGCGTAAATGGTATTATCGTGGTATATCGCGTCGTACACCCTGCTTTTTTCTCGCTCAGTTTTTTCACACTGCTCCACGAGTGTCCGCCGTCGGTACTGCCTATGTATGTTGGTTCAAAATACGGTTCCCATCCAGGGTTTCGGAGATGTCGCAAACGAGGTTGAATCGGCGGGTCG
>JAKPNC010000155.1 GCA_029548585.1 bacterium
TTACAAACCTTACAAATAACAATGACAACAGCCCTTATTTTCCGAGGCTCGGACGCCCATCCATGGACGCTTCGGCCACTTCTGTCATATACGGCAAACAGATCCAGGACGCCTCCGGCTTTTCCGAATGGCGGATATACACGCTGAACCTCAACACAGGCCTGGAACTGCCTGCCTTCGGGAACCTTTACTACGGTACCATTGATCCCGAAAGCCAGCCTGATCCCCAGCCTTTCTTCAGGAACGGCGGCGATGTCGGCCTTATCGGGACGACAGACGGAATCGTTTTCGACATGTACTTCACGAGAATCGACGCCGCAAATCCATACATGGACAGGGCAACGAGCTCCGTTTTCCCTTCTCTCCCTTACTATTTTACCACGCAGGATCTCCCCGGACAGTGGATATTTGAAAACAACGGGCAGTTGAAACTTCGTGATATGTACGGTAACGAAAGCAACCTCGGAAGTGGAAGGAATCCCGCATTCAACCCATCCGGCACCATGGCCGTTTATGCAAACGGTGGCTTAAGGCTCAGGAGACTCGGATCTGTATCTTCGGTACTTATGGATGCCGACACCACTTCCGATTTTCCTGCCTTTTCGTCCGACGGAAAGTGGATAGCCTACGCCAGGAACAACGATATATGGGCAAGGCTGATTGACATGTCCAATTCCCCGAGACAACTGACCAATTCGCCCCTAATGTCGGAAAGCGACATATCCTTTTCTCCCGACGGAAAACACCTCCTTTACACGGGAACAGAAAACGGAAGGAAATATGTGTACCTGATGCCTCTTTCCATCACTTACGGCGCCGCGCCCCTTATAAACTCGGCGGGACTGCCCTCAAGGCTTACTTACCAGACATACGATAATTACAATCCTTCATTTTCTCCGTGCGGAACAAAGATTTCATTCGTTTCCACCAGGAACCAAGTGGCCGAACTGTGGCTCATGAATGCCGACGGCACCGGACAGGGAAAGATAATCTTCGCCCCGCCTTCGCCGGTTAACCCCGCATTCCCCCGCTTTTCACCTTTCGATTCGGACATCCTTGCATACGCCGGAGGAAACCTCAGGATTTACAAGGTGGATCTTTCCGCAGACTTTAAGACGGGATACGAACACGACCCGCTTATAATCACCACGGGCTCTTACTCATGGGGAAAAGCCCCTTCGGAAAACATCGAAACCGTCAGGCAGATGTCTTTTGACACCTGTTACCCGGATATACCTCTCCGCTACAGGATATCGGTTTCCATAAACAAAAAGCAGCTTCCCGCAAGCTTCCTGCTTGAAGAAACGGTGCCTTCATCCTGGAACCTTTCCGACGTAAAGATCAACGGAGAAGCCCCAACAAACACCTCCATAAGCGTTTCCGGGGACAGGAAAACCGCCAGGTGGCTATTCGGGGGAGGAGGAATGGAAGTGACAGACTCTCTTGTCGAACTTTCATTCGACATAACGGGCGAGACCATAGGCAACAAGCGCTGGCTTACAGGGGGAGCCACGGTCTCCGACAGGAAATACCTTACCTGTGGCAACTCACAAATAACGATCGGGGAGCCGTTCATACCCGTGGACGAAGACAGGAACTGGCAGATAGAGGATCTCGAGCTTCTTGACGCCATAGACCTCTGGGCGAAAAACGGCCAGTTGAACGGTTGGCCGACAGACATGGAAGACTGGGATTTTTGGCTTCTGAAGATAATTAACTACTGGGCCGAAAACAACGGATACAGGTACAAGGCAGGAGGCATACAGCCTGACTGGGAAGCGGTTCCCTGATACTATTCATACCATGTACGGGAGACAGAATATCATGTTCCACAAAAGACTTCTCAAATCTATATCGGTATTTTTCCTGCTGGCGGCAGGTTTCTCCTATCCCGGAAGTTCAACGATACTCTCAAACACACGGGACGCCATTTCCATCAATTATACTTTTGACAGGTTCCGGGTAACGAGGGAAAACGGATACGATTACTTCAGCGAGGACAGCTGCATCAACCTTCTCGACGAGGGCAAACCCATAGTTCCGGTAAGGGTCTCAAGGATCCTCATACCCGAAAACATGTCCTTGGACAGGATACGTGTCAGCACCTCATACAGGAAATACGGGGGCAAGTACAGCCTGGACACGGCACAGAGACAATTGAAGATAGGTGAATCTTCGGCAGGCCGCCTTGAATTTTCCGGAAGGTTCCCGGAAGAAGATTACCAACTCCTCACGGTCGAAAAGTGCATGGGTTACAGCATTGCGGTCATAAGGCTTTTCCCGCTTTCCTTCGATACCGCCGGCGGCCCGGTCTCATGGGCTTCGGACATAAGGCTCGACGTAACCTTCAGGGAGAATGAGCCCGGAAAAATATCAGCGGAAGATATCAGCCCCAGGGGCCTTGAAAAGGACATGGAGTACGTCTCCGGCATCGTGGACAACCCCTTAGAATTGTCATCCCTGGCCCTGAAAAAGAACGGTTCGAAGTCCGGCCCCACAACTTACCAGTACGTCATAATAACCAACTCCGACCTCAAGAACGCCTTCCTGCCTTTTGCCGATTACATAAGGACGAGCAGGGGGCTTACAGTGGGAGTATTTGACATCTCGGATATAACGACTATCGGGAACATCTATTACCATGCAGGAAGGGACAGGCAGGAACAGATAAGAAACTTCATAAAACAGGCATACAACAGCTGGCAAACCCGTTATGTCCTTCTCGGAGGCTATGCAAACATCATACCCGTAAGATACCTTGACACTTACGACGGTCCCGTTCCAGGGGACCTTTATTACAGCAACCTCGACGGGGACTGGGACTACAACGGAAACAATACATTCGGAGAATTTTATTACGACGGCCCCGGCGGCGGCTGGGTAGACACCTCGGCCGAGGTCTTTGTCGGAAGGGTTCCCGCGGCGACCCCGCAGGAAGTTGCAAACTTCACCAATAAACTCATCAGTTACAACCAGACCGACAACTGGAAACTCAAGAAGTCCGCTTTCATAGGCAGACGCCTCAACATGAACACACCCAGTTGGGGCGGCGACGGCATGGACGGAATAATAAGAGACTGTATGCCCGAAGACTGGGAAGTCAGAAGGTTTTACGACAGGGACAACACCTTCGATGTAGGCGAAATAATGTCATACATAAATGACGGCGTCCAGCTGATAACCGGACTGGTGCACGGCAATCCCAGCACCTCCAACGGGCTGAACATTTCCAATGTACTTTCAATGCGCAATACCGATTACTTTATAAATTATTCCCAATCCTGTAACAGCGGTAACTTTGACTCGCCCAACGACGGCAGATGCATTGCCGAATACATGGTCGTCGAACCTTACGCGGCAGTCGCCTTCGTGGGAAACGCAAGAAGCGGTTACTACAGCCCGTTCAACGAGGAATATGGTTCATCCAACGTGCTCAACAAGGAGTTCTTCGACCTGCTTTTCAACCAGAACGTAACAATACTCGGAGAAGCTTACCACAGGCACAAGGACAATTTCAGGAACATCCTTAACGGAAGCACCGTGCTCTACTATTACGTGCACCTTTTCGGGGATCCGTCCATGCCTATCATGGAACCCAGGGTCTTACCTCCCGCCCTCACGGAAGGTTACACCTACTACGTGAAGAACGACGACATCTGGAGGCACGACCTGGCCACGGGTGAAAAATTCCAGGTTACCTATTTCGGGACAGGTTCCGGGGATATACTGAATCCCTGCGCGGCCGAAGAAGGTTCGAAAATACTCTTTTCAAGATCAACGGGCGGCAGTTACAGCCTCTACTCGGTCAACAGCGACGGAAGCGGACTGGAAAACCTCACAAGCTCCCTGGACCTCTCTCCCGCTACAATAAACCAGGAGAGCGGAACGATAAGCCCCGACGGGGCATACCTTGCCTTCACGGCCCAAAGCACATCAACCCCCTTCGGAGGCAAACAAGTCTGGATAAAGGAGCTTACCGGGGAAGGCAGGCTTCTCCAGCTGACATTCCGCAACTGGAACTGCTCTTATCCCTCGTTTGTAGATAACAACTACATACTTTTCAAAACCACAAATTTCTCAGATACCCTTGAAGATTATTACCTGATTACAACAGCAGGTACAAACCTTACTAACAGAACAAACAATAATTCTTTATCGCCT
>JAKPNC010000271.1 GCA_029548585.1 bacterium
GCTGATAACAACCGTTGCGGGACTGATTGTTGCTATCCCCGCGTATATTGCATACAATTATTTTGTAACCAGGGTAAACGGCATAATACTTCAGATGGAGAAGAGTGCCACGAGGCTTCTGGACATACTCTTTCTCCTGAAGTCGGAAGAGGAATCCTGAGAATGAAATTCGCAAAGCACTACTCTATAACGAAGGGAGAGCTTAACATGGCGCCGCTTATAGACGTCATATTCCAGCAGCTGATATTCTTCATGCTTACGTCGAGCTTTATCATGCAGCCGGGTATCAGGATAAACCTTCCCCGCGCGGAGACAACGGAGTCGGTCAGGGAGCAGGAGGTATTCGTGAGCGTATCGGAGAAAGGCGTGATTTTTTTTCGTGACAACCCGGTTACCCCGGAACAGCTCGCCAGCCTTCTGTCAAGGGAGTCTTCAAGGTCCGTCGGGGTTGTGCTGATACTGAAAGGAGACCGTATGTCCCAGCATGGGGACGTGGTAAAGGTTATGGACATCGCCCGAAGGTCCGGGATAAACAGGATAGCAATAGCAACCATGCCGGAATTCTAAATGAAGGGAGAAAAGCTTTTATACAAGACTTTTTTTGCCAGCCTTCTGGTTCACGTGGCTGGAATCTCCATGTTTGGCCTCGTTTTTCCCCAGACGAAGATCAGGAGAGATCCCATAGAGGTTTCCCTTTTGCCTCCTTCGACGGCCCCGGAGGATCGTCACCTTGCAAGGATAGACATAACTCCGGATATCCCCCGCGCTGCCACGAGCTACGAGAGGCTCGCTATTCCCATGGAAAGAGAAACAGTTGAATTCTCGGCCGAAAAATTTACGGGATCGGCAGAGTCGGTGCCGATTGTAAGGGAGGGAACAGTATTTGAATTGCCTGAATACAGCGTAAGTTTTCCCTCTATCTCCGATCTTGCAGATACGCAGCCGCTTACGGCAGGCCTGATGGCTTCCCTGGAGATAGAAGGGATCGGGGGCGACAGGCAGCTTCTCCACAGGAAGGAAATCGAATACCCTGACTGGGCAAGAAAGCGCGGGCTCGAGGGTATTATAAGGATAAGGTTCGGGGTAAACCCTGAAGGAAGGATTGTCTCCACCGGCATAGAGAACTCATCCGGGTTTCCCGAGCTTGACATATACGCGGAAGAGAATTTCAGAAGATGGCTTTTTGAGCCTGCCAGAACGGAAAGGGAAGTCCGCGGAATAATAACACTGAGGTTCAGGCTGAGATGATAAAGATAGATATAGACATGCTTGTCGCCATTTACCTGATGATAAGCATAGTGATACTTTTTTTATGGATACTTTTCGAGTGGAGAAACGGCTTCCTTTCCGGACCCGGAGTTGACGGGTCGCTCTGGGAATGCCCCACATGCTTTTACGTGTACGTTGACAGTTGTTCCGAGGGCATATCAAAATGCCCAAGATGCCAAACACTTCACAGAAAGCACGAAAAGGTGTAAAATATATAAGGTCCTTCATTCACAGATGTGTATGGAAACATGTCCGGTTAAGGAGATGGCATCCAAAGGAGGAGAGCATGATAACCGAGATAGGAATAACCGCCGGAGAAATCTGGCAGTATCTTGAGAAGTACAGTGAGACTACCCTGGATAAGATCATAGCCGCAATCGGCAAAGACAGGGAAACAGTGCTTATGAGCCTCGGTTGGCTTGCCCGCGAAGGGCACATACTTGTGAATAAGACAGGCAGTGATATAAAGGTAACGTTCAGAAAGAAGGAATAAGAACTCAAACCGGCCTGTGTTTCGTGTGCCGTTACTGGGGGATCGTCTAATGGCAGGACATCAGACTCTGGATCTGAGTGTCTAGGTTCAAGTCCTAGTCCCCCAGCCATCTTCCAATCTGAACCGTAAAAAACCCTTGGCGGGGATAGCAGGTTTTTTTTTATTTTTCATGGGATAAACATCTTTATATCATTCTGTTATATTAAATCTTGCCACATTCTTTGCCGGAATACCTCCCGCGGTGGAGAAGTCTCCGCCCACGATTAATCCCTGACTGTCCTGGATGATTGAAAATACGGGGCCGTCCGTGCCAGATCCCACGTTTCTCCACTGGCTGCCGTCCCAGCGCATTATGTAATCTCCTGCATTTCCTGTAAGAATCCTGAACGCGCCTCCGGCATACAGTTTGTTATTGTAAGAAACAAGCGTGTAGACTTGTTCCGTTATCCCGCTTCCAACGGCTGACCAGGATGTCCCGTTCCATTTTGCAATATTTTTAGCCGGCACGCCTCCTGCAGTTTCAAATAACCCGCCGGCATACAATTCGCCGTTATGTACCGCCAGCGCTGTTACCTTTCCATCCATGCCGCTTCCCAGGGCATTCCATGCGCCGTTCCATCTGGCGATATGATTTGCAGAAACAGGGTTCAGATTGTAATCGTCGCCTGACGGGGTAAGCCATGCCGCCGTGGTAAAATAACCAGACACTATCAATTCCCCGTTATATACAGCCATATCTGTTACCGTGTTGTCCATGCCTCCGCCAACCTGATGCCATTCTCCCTCGTAAAAATTTGCGACATACGCCGCAGTTCTTTGATTCAGCGGATCTCCTCCCGCAGCAGTAAATTCGCCGCCGGCATACAATAGTCCGTTATACTCAATAAGAAAATTCACCTGGTAGTTCATTCCGATGCCGTCGTTGGCCAGACCGCTCCCGCAGGTTGTCCAGCTTCCATTGTCGAATCGCGCTGCATTATTATACCAGTTTTTATCGGGAGTCAATACGGTAAAATCGCCTCCCGCATAAAAAACGCCGTTGGCGTATGCCAAAGCATATACATCTCCGGCTCCAAAAAGGGCAAGCAGTCCGTCTGACATATCATTCCACAGATTTCCATCCCATACGGCAACGCCATAGCTTGCCGCACATATGTTGCCATTGTAAAGAGACAGAAAATTCACGGGATACTCAAAACCCTCGCCCATGCTGTTCCACACGCCTTCTCCCGGCACGCCGGGCTTTGTCGATACCTCGTCTGATTCTGCGCTCTCCCCGGAAGAATTCACGGTCGTAACAATATAATAATACGTTATGCCGTTTGTAAGCCCCGTATGGTTATAAGGACTTGTAACTCCGGCGATCTTTGTGCCGCCTGTTTTCGTAACTCCGGGGTCGTTTGACCAGTAAATATTGTAAGATGACGCATCGGCGACAGCATCCCAGGTTATCGTGGCAAGGCCGTCTCCGGGTACGGATACGACATTCGCGGGAGCTGCCGGAGCCACCAGCCCGATTGATTCGCGCAGTATAAGTATGACATCCGATATATTTACTCCTCCCTCACCGTTCATATCTGCAAGATCAACAAGTTCAGGAGTATACGGCGATGATAAGGGCTCAGAAGTGCCTATTGTTACAGGGAGAGCGATAGACATTCTCAGGCATAGTATCACATCCGAAATGTCGACCCTTTCGCTGCTGTTAATATCTCCTTTGAGAGGTTCCGCATTAACCTGAGCCTGAGAATTGGGGACCATGGTCAAAAAGAGAAAAAGGCAGGTTGCCATTACGAGATAATTCCTTGATTTCATTTTTACCCTCTCCATTAGATAATATAAAAAAAAGTTTTTATATAATATAAACCTTTCTTCTTTTTTGTCAACAACTCAATGCAAGGGAACTGCAGGCGATGAAAAGGGTGAAATCTCTTTTGATCCCGTCTTCTTCTTTTCCCGCCTGAAAAGATATCTGTCGGAATTTCTGAAGGCCATGCTTCTGCGGATTGAAAACATTATCCCCTATGGGCATGCACATGCTACAATGAAACTATAAATTCTTATTTTAAATGAAGGCTTTTAAATCGCCGGTTGCAGCAAGTGCCGGAATTGTTGTAAAATGAGGCCATGTATTTGATTTTAAACCAGCGGCGGTTCTAAAATCGCCGATATGCATGGACGATATTGAGTTCAAATGAAAAATAATGTTATCGAAGAGGTAGGAAAGGTTTTAGAAAAGATAGATGATAAGAATTATGAAATGCTTCTTTCTCACATCAGGAAAGCTAAAAGGGTTTTCCTGGCCGGCGCGGGAAGAAGCGGGCTCATAGGGAGATGTTTTGCGATGAGGCTCATGCACCTGGGAATTGAAAGCCATGTTGTTGGAGAAACAACATGTCCTTCGATAAAAAAGGGAGATCTGCTTATTATTGTTTCATGCTCGGGCAATAATAAAAGCCTCCTTGAGTTTGCAAAAACTGCATGCAGCCGTAAAGCGCGGGTTCTTGCGATAACGTCAGACAATACCCCCGTTGCATCCGTTTCCGATTATGCCATTAAAATTCCATTGGTTAAATCTGTCCAGTTCGGGAACTCTCTTTTCGAGCAGGCGGCCTTTCTTTTCCTTGAGATGTTTCTCCTTGTGTACGGGAAAAGGGGAAAAATATCCCATGTAAGCATGGCCGGAAGGCATGCCAACCTTGAATAACCTTCAATCGGAATTCCCAGCAGTTTTATTACTTTTCCACGGGCTTTATGTTGTATAATATCCTGGAAAAAGGAGGATCTTTTCCCATGGACATACAGAAACGGGTAGACTCTCTTCTCAAGGAAGTGCCTCCCGGGGTCACGGTTGTTGCCGCAACGAAAACAAGGAGCGCGGAAGAGATTATGGAGGTTATTGATTCCGGAGTAAAAGCGATCGGTGAAAATTATGTGCAGGAAGCGGAATCAAAGTTCAGAACCATCGGGAAGAAGGCCGATTGGCATATGATCGGGCACATCCAGAAGAACAAGGCCGGCAAGGCATTCGAAATCTTTGACATGGTGGAAACGCTTGATAACATTAAACTGGCAGAGATCCTGAACAGAAGCGCCTGTGCAAAAGGAATAATATATCCCGTTCTCATAGAAATAAACAGCGGAAGGGAAAAGGGAAAGTCGGGAGTTTTCCCTGAAGAAGCGGTTGATTTGATAACGGGCATGTCTAAATTTCATAACCTCAAAATCCAGGGATTGATGACGATGGGTCCTTTTTTTGAAAATCCGGAAGATATACGTCCTTTTTATCGGCTTGTCAGGCGTCTTTTTGAAGAACTGAAAACAGCAGGTTTGCCGAATTCCGAAATGAAATACCTGTCGATGGGAATGAGCGATACCTGGCGCATAGCGATAGAGGAGGGGGCCAGTATAATCAGGTTGGGAACCACTATTTTCGGGCCGAGAAAAGGTTGAATATGTTTTTCAACATTAGAGGAGGAAAGGAAAATGAAATTTGCTTTCATGAGTTTTACGTGTCCGGAAGCTACCCTGGATGAGATGATTAAAATGGCTGAAAAATACGGATACGAAGGCATTGAACCGAGGGCACAGGCAGAGCATAAACACGGCGTCGAGATAACTGCCGGTTCAGAAAAGAGGAGAGAAATAAAGAAGGCTTTTGAAAACAGCGGCATTGAATGCGCATGCATAGCTACTTCTCTCAAGTATTGCTTTACCGATAAGGCGAAGAGGCAGGAGTATATTGAAACGACAAGAAAATTTATTGACCTTGCGCGTGATATCGGCTGTAAGAGGCTGAGGGTTTTCGGAGGCAATCCTGATAAGGAGATACCTGCCGAAGAAGCCATAAAGATAGTGGGAGACGCGCTTGCAGAACTTAAGAAGGATGCCGAGGGAAAACAGGTTTATGTTTGCCTCGAAACCCATGATTTCTTTTCCCGCGCCGATGTTGCGGCTCCGGCCGTGAGGATTGCCGCAAGCCCGTATATCAGGGTTAACTGGGATATAATGCATCCTTATACGAGGAACATGACCGTGGAAGAAGCTTTTGCTGAAGTGAAGGACCTGGTAGCCCACTGCCATATACACGATGGAACGTACGATAAGGACAGAAGGCCCAAAGTGGTTTTGATGGGGCAGGGAGAAATACCCTATCACATAGCGGTGAGGCTTCTGCAGAAGATGAATTATGACGGTTACCTGTCCGGGGAATACATAAGCGCATGGCCCCCGGAGGTCGTGCTTCCCAATGATATAAATGTACTCAGGAGTTACATGGTTTGATGTCCATTCTGCGTTGGTGTACGCATGAAACAGCCATCTGTAAAAGGGGAGGTTTAATATGGATATGAAAGCTGGCATGGAGCCGACTTTTGAATCTGCCAGCCGGTTGTTTTCCGACCTGCCGAATATCTGGACGCCCATTGGATGGAAAGACCATCTTTTCCGCTTTAACGTTCTGTGGAACGGTGCCGTTTACGCTCAACCCTGTCTCAATCGGCGTACGGAACAGTGGCGCGGGCAGGGAGTGAACTTGACGTTCGTACCGTCGCTGGATGTTCGACAGGTACCTTTTACCCACGGTTGGCCCGCGTTTATCAAACAGGATGATGGACTTGTCCGACAGGGTTGGTATGAAGGCGACGCTCCTGTTCTCTGGAGTGAATGGCCGTTTGAGGGATTACTGCTGAGGTCAGACGTATTTGCCCACATCACTGGCGGAAAAAATGTACAGACGGGCATTGAGCCTCTGTTTGCATGGGTTCGTTTGAAAGTCCATGATTCAATCAGAGATTTGCCTCTCGCTAAGGATACCGGTTTTGTCATCCGTATTAACGAGCCGGGAATGGTTCTTTCCATGAGTTTGCGCGGCCAGCATATGGAATATCCGAAATACCCGCGCGATCTGCGGTTGCATGCGCAGCAATATTCGAAGGAAGAAGGTCTGCTGCTGATGGAGGAAGAAAATAAAATCCGTATGGCTGTTGCTCCGCGCCAAACTTGCAGTGTCGAATTTTTTCCTCCGAAGGAAAATACCAGTGATGCGCTCCTTTTCATACGTATGCCTGCCAAAATAGGTGCTCATGTTGACCTTTTGGTGTCGATGCTTCCGGTGGAGCGTTCGGTGTTTCAGGATGAGCTTTATGCCGGACGCAGCCAGGCTCTGCGCCAGGCAAACACTTACTGGCGCAGGAAACCTGCGACTGCAGCCACCTTTTGTGTCCCCGAGGAACCGGTAAACAAGGCTATTTACCACAGCCTGAAGTTTGCCGAACTGGTGGCCGAGAAGAACCCCGCCGGCGGCGGTTATTCCATGCTTACGGGGTCCCTGTGTTATACCAATCTCTGGGCCACGCCGCTTTCAATGACATGCATTATGACCCTCGATGCACTGGGTTACCACAGCGTTGTTGAGAAATACCTGGAAATATTCCGCAGGGAGCAGGGTACCGTGGTTCCTCCCGGTGACAGTTTCCGGCTTCATCCCGGATACCTGAGTTCTCCCAAATCTCTTACTTCCAGAGACTGGCTCAGCGATCACGGGGCACTGCTTTATACAATCAGCGAACATGCACTCCTCTCCGGCAGCAGGGATTTTATTGAACGCTGGACGGATTCTATCGTCAGGGCTTGCGAATTCATAGTTTATGCCCGCTCCATTACCGGTCATGGCGGCGTGGCAGGGCTGCTTCCTCCTGCGGTTGCTACAGACTGTGGGACAAAGATACAGGCGGTCTGGAACGACGGGTGGAACTATAAGGGACTTGTTACCGCCGCCCGTCTCCTGATGCGTATCGGATATCCGGGGGCCGGTGAATTTATGAACGAGGCAGCGGATTACAGGGGTGTGTTTCAGAAAGCTTTCCGCCGCAGGGCTTCAACAATGCCCGGATGGACTGATAAACGGGGGAGAAAAAATCCTTTTGCCCCCACGGCTCTTTCCGGAGACCAGCCCTGGGAGACCCGCCATCCGTTCTACCTGGACACCGGACCTCTGTTTCCTGTTTACGCAGGGCTTATGGATGCCGGCGATCCCCTGATGCGGTCGGTTCTACGGTGGTTCAGGGAAGGTCCCCAGACAGATTTTTTCCGCAGGGAGTCCAACTGTTTCCAGGTACCGTGCCTGGACTACGGTATGTCGAGCTGCGAGCCGTGCTACAGCTGGAACGTGTTTCACTCGCACCAGGAGGGAGACAGGGAGTCCTTCCTGACAGCCATGTACAGTCTCTTTGCAGGAGCGATGTCCCGCAAGACCTACACTTTATGTGAGACCCGGGGAGGTGTTACAGGATTGACACCGGCATGCCTGCAGATATGGATGGCGCGCCTGGCTGTAATTGATGACCAGCTCTCAGATAATGAATTACACCTGCTTCGTTTTCTTCCCCTGGCATGGTGCCGCCCCGGCAAACCTGCCGTTTTCAAGGATATGCCGACAGAATTCGGCCCGGTAAGTCTCAGGCTTGTTTTGTCTGGAGATGAAAAAACGCTTGAAGTGTTCTTGAGCCATTCTTTTCATCATGCGCCGGGGAAAATCATTCTGTATCAGCCGCCCATTGAAAAACTTAGGTATATAAACATTAACGGGAAGTCCGTTTGCCCTCGCAAAGGCAGGGTAGTGATTTCACCCGGGATTGAAAATGCCGGGTGAAGAAGATTCGCCAGATAAATAAAACCGGTTGACTGTGGCCCTGGCTATCACACCACGGCGGGTTCTCTTTCAAAAAAGGGGAAACGGGCATCAGAAGAATCTTTTTATTACCGAATATATGATTAGGAGTATTACCAAAAAAATTATCACCTTTGCCAGGGTTGGAATCATGGCTGAGCTTTTTGATTTATTTGCCTCGATTTCTTCCGCTTTTTGAGCAAAAACATTGAATGCATCAGCGCATTTTTCGCTGCAGAAGAAGAATTATGGCGGTTACCTGTCCGGGGAATACATAAGCGCATGGCCCCCGTAGGTCGTGTTGCCGCACGATATAGAGGTGCTCAAAAGCTACATGTTAAAGAATTGCTGAACATTTCCTGCCGTCCCGCGGCGTGAAACAGGAGGAGATCCAATGAAAAAGTGTCTTAACACTGCGACAACGAGGGGGTATCCCCTCCAGGACGATATAATGTACTGCGGCATGTATGGTTTCACGGGAATGGAGATTGATACCCTGAAGCTGGATGAATACCTTGCGAAGAATTCCCCGGGAGACCTGAAAAAGGAAATGGAAGATGCCGGCATTGATTTTGCCGCGCTTATGGCCTTTCCTTTCACCCCTTTTTCAGACAGCCCGGCAGGGCTTGAAGAGATTAAGAAATACTCCGGACTCGCCTCGTCGCTCGGGTGCCGCATATTGCTGGCATACATGTCGGGCAAGCCGCAGGAAGGCGTTTCCAGGGAAGAAGCCCTCGGGGCGGCCGTCCTGGCAGCCACCATGTACGGGGATGCCGCCCGTGAAAGCGGACTGAAGGTTGCCCTTGAACCCATCGGCCGGCATCCTTTCATGCCAGGCCCGGCACAGGCTCTTGAAGTCATAGAAAAATCGGGACATCCCAGTCTGGGGCTGGTCATAGATACTTTCCATTGTTTCAGGTCGGGCGTTTCTCCGTCGGACCTTGAAGACATCCCTGCCGGAATGATATTGATGGTGCATGTGAATGACAGCGAGGATAAGCCCGTTGAAGCTTTGAATGACGCCAACAGGCTTTATCCCGGAAAGGGTATACTGCCATTGGGCGGGTATCTTCAGGCTCTTGAAAAAAATGGCTACGGCGGGTATGTTTCTGTCGAGATATTCCGGCCGGAATACTGGAAAGACAGGCATGAAAACATAATAAGGAATGCAAGTGAATCCCTTGATATATTTCTGAGTCGGGAGGAATGATTATGGATAATCTGAATATGGGTTTCGTGGGAGCCGGGCGTATGGGCCAGCTTGCACACATCTCGAACTACTTTGAAATCGAAGGCTGCAGGATGGCGGCCCTTGCGGAAGGCAAGGCGGAGCTTGCCCGCAAGGTTGCTGAAAAATACGCCATCCCGAAGGTCTATTCCAGCCACAGGCAGCTGGCCGGCGATGCTGACGTTCAGGCGGTTGCAGTCGTTCTCCAGGCTGACCAGAATTATGCCGTGGTAAAGGATCTTCTGAACGCCGGCAAGCACGTGATAACCGAAAAGCCCATGGGCGTGAACCTCAAAAACATGGAAGAACTGGTTAACCTTGCAGAGAAGAAGGGACTTGTTTACCAGGTAGGCTACATGAAGAGGCATGATACGGGATACAACCTGCTAAAAAAAAGCCTTTCAGAATATTCCGTGACCGGGGAGTTCGGGAAACTTCAGCAGGTCAGGCTCTGGTGTTTCTGCGGAGAATGGATCTACAAGCTTGACAGGTTTATCAGGACCGGCGAGAAGCCCCCTGAAAGCCCCAGGGAAGAATATCCCTCGTGGATACCCGGGAGCCTGAGGGGTTTCTACGGCCGGCTCCTCAACATAGAAATACATCTTATCAACCTTCTGCGGTTTCTGATTGAAGAGGATTTCGAAATAGAACATGTGGGTTATACCAGCGATTCGAATTTCACCCTGACTGCGAATACCGCGTCCGGAGCAAGGGTGGTTTTCGAGGGAGGGGCGGTTGTAACAAACCACACATGGTACGAAGGCGTCGAATTTTTCTTTGACAGGGCCATCCTGAAAGCCGACAGCGCGCCGCCCATGCTGAGGCAGGGATATGCCGGGATAGAGTTCTCATTGCAGGGGAAAGAGAAGAGATTCATAAGGCCCCTGCCGGAAGCAAGATGGGCTTTCACCGAGCAGGCTGAACATTTTGTCAGATCTGCCGCGGGTAAAGAAAAACCCGTTTCCCCCGCAAGTGAAGGACTGAAGGATCTTTCGTTCTGCGAGAGCGCTGTCAGGCGCCTTTTATCCCTGCAGAACGGCAGGAAACTATAGAAATCTCCTGGCGGCAAGGTATAAGGCGGCAAGGATCGCCAGCAGGAATAGTACCCTGACAATTCCCGGCAGTCTTTTTTTCGCCGTTCTTTTTGCCTCGATCTCTTCGGCCCTTTCTTTGAAAACTTCAAAGGCGCTTGCGCATTTTTCGCTGCAGAAGATGCCTGACGGCTTTATTATTTTACATTCTCCGCAGAGAGGCCTGCCGCACTGTTTGCACCTGGTGACGGCATTCCTTCCCGTATGGTAAAAACAATCTGCCATTTCACGCCTCCTTCACGTCGTGACGGTGTTATGGAGAATTACTAAGTGATGTCGAAGGATGCCGGCAAAAGCGATACATTTCACGGCGAGTGCCAAGAAGAGTATTAAGACAAGGTGAAAAATGTATCCTTTTTTAATTCCAGGCATTCTTCATTATTGACTTGCCATAATTATTTGAATTATGCGTACAATGACCGGTTCCACGGTATCTTTTCAGCAGGTTATATCAAGGGTCGGTTCCTGACTCATAATCCGGCCCGGTCACATGAAAAAGTGTTCTTCACCGGCCGCAAGCCTGAGTTTCTTCCGGGAAGAATCTCCAAACATGGACCTTATTTTTTTCCTGTACCCGTAGCCCCGGCTCCGGATGCTTCTCATGCGCGGTGCGGCTGTTTCAACCGCCTTGCCACCTTCTTCCATTGCCAGTGCATACATGTTGAAATCGTTCCACTTCATTCGGCCCATCTCAGGTTTTATCACGAGGTCCGCCAGTGCCCTGTTGACCATGTCGAACCTGTTTGTCAGGAGGGCGTCTATTCGCAGGTGAAGGTTGACCACCGAGCTTATGTCCGGGCCGGGATCGATTTCTCCGCTTATATCTATGGCAACTATGTTTTCTGCTCCTGACAGGATGGCGCATTTTATCGGAAGCCTGTTGGTTACGCCTCCGTCAACCAGGAGCATACCGTTGTATTCAACCGGGGGGAATATGCCGGGAATCGAACAGGATGCCATGACGCCTTTCCAAAGCGGCCCGTTTTTTATGTATATGTCCCTGCCTGAAATAAGGTCGAAGGCCGCTGCCACAAAAGGTATGCGTGTGCTTTCAAACGGGGTATCCCCGAAAAGCTCCCTGAAAACGGGAACGACTTCTTCCGTCTTAAGAAGGGAGGAATCCCTGAGCATTTTTATCATCGAGAATTTCGCCTTGATGGTCGATAAAGTCTTGAGGAAGAAGCCCTGCTTTTCTTCTGAAAAATCTGCGCCGGAAAGCTTGAGGCCTTTCAGTATCCTGAATTCTCTCCTGCTCTCTATGTCGGCAAAGCTTGATATGCCTTCTGCGTTGAGGGCGTAAAAAGCCCCTGCAAGCGCACCGGCGGAGGTGCCGCATATCATGTCGGGCCTGAGAGAACGGGCTTCCATTTCAATGGCGGCTCCAAGGTGTGCAAATCCCTTTGCACCTCCTCCCCCGAGAACAAGCCCGTTATCCGTTCTTTTTTTCATTTTTATTCCTGCCGTTACGTTTTATCGCGTACCAGTAGGCTGAAAGAAGCCTGTCCATATCCTTTCTGTTACCGAACCTTTTTTCGACGATTGAGTAAAACCTCCTGTTATGCCTTCTTTCAATCATGTGGGCAACCTCGTGGTACAGTATGTACCCGGTGAACTCTTCGGGCAGGAGCCTCAAGACAGAGTTAACCGTTATTTTCCCCGAGCTGTTGCAGCTGCCCCACCGGCTTTCCAGTTTTCTATAAGCAACACGGGGCTGAGCCACCCCGAGTTCTTTCGAGAAAGCCCTCACTGAAGATTCTACAAACAGCCTGAAGCTCTCCTCGTCCTTTTCTCGTGGGATCTCCAGCCTGGCCGATATGTCGGATATCTCCCTGAACGACCTTGCCCTGTTTGCAATCCATCTTTTGTGCTGCCCGATAAGTTTTTTCTCTTCGGCGTATCCCGGCGGCATGACAAGGGTAAGGCGCCCGTATTCGAATTCAAGCCTCGGTATCCTTACCTTCCTGTATTGCCTGTCGCAGGTTATCTCAATGCCGTCTATGGTAATCTTATCGGGTGACATGGCCATTTTTATCCTTTCATCACGGCAAGCGGGACCATGCGCGCAACCTTTCTTGAAAGTCCTGCAATTTCAACAATGTTTACCACCTCTTCCACATCCTTGTAAGCCTGAGGCATTTCTTCCGCAAGTCCCTTTTTGCTCGAGCCCCTGACGAGGATTCCCCTGGCTTCCAGTTCGCTCGCCACAGACCTGTTTCTCCCTTCCCTTGCGGCCTCGTGGCGGGACATTGCCCTTCCGGCCCCATGGCACGTACTGCCCCATGTTTCCTCCATGGCCCTGTCCGTACCCACCAGGATATAAGAGGATGTTCCCATTGTTCCCGGGATTATCACCGGCTGACCGTGTGGCAGGTACCTTCCGGGCAGTTCCGGGCGTCCCGCCGGGAAAGCCCTTGTCGCTCCTTTCCTGTGGACGTAAAGCTTACGGCTTTTTCCTTCAAAGGTGTGGTTTTCGCATTTGCAGATATTGTGGGCTATGTCGTAAACGGTTGAAAGTCCCAGCTTTTCAAAGGGAAGATCCATGGTGGAACCGAAAGACTCCCTGACGAGGTGGGTTATAACCTGCCTGTTTGCGAAAGCGTAATTTGCCGCCGCACACATCGCCCTGAAATACCTTTTGCCCTCGGGGGAGTTTACCGGCGCGCAAGCGAGCTGGCGGTCGGGGAGCTTAATCCCGTATTTTGCAGATATCTTGCCGAACCTGTCGAGGTAATCGTCGCATACCTGGTACCCGAGCCCCCTGCTTCCGGAATGGAGCATGACGGTTACCTGTCCTTCGAAAAGGCCGAATGCTGAGGCAGTCTCCCGGTCGAATATGTCTGACACCTTCTGTATCTCGAGAAAATGGTTTCCCGAACCAAGGGTTCCAAGCTGGTCGGCCCCCCTTTCCCATGCCCTGTTCCCAAGCGCGTCCGGGTCGCCTTCCTCGAGCCTTCCATTCTCCTCTGTGTTCTCCAGGTCCGACTCGGTGCCGAAACCGTTTTTCACCGCCCATGCGGCGCCGTCCTTCAGCACCTTTTCAACCTCTTTGCTCTTAAGCTTAAGCACCCCGGAAGAACCTATCCCGGAAGGTATGTTTTGGAAGAGAGAGTTTACGAGTGTTTCGAGGCGGGAAGTGATTTCGGAGGCCGTCAGGCTGCTTCTCAGAAGCCTGACACCGCAGTTTATGTCGTATCCGACGAAGCCGGGAGAAATTATTCCGGATTCGGGATCAAATGCGCCCACTCCTCCTATGGGGGCACCGTATCCCCAGTGGACATCGGGCATGCCAAGGGCCCATCTTTCTATTCCCCTGAGGGATGCAACATTCTCAAGCTGTGAAGTTGCATTGTCGTTGATTGCCTTATCGAGCAGTTTTTCTGATGAATAGATGACAACGGGAACCTTCATGTCTCCGGACCTGGGGATGATCCATCTGCATTCTCCGGCCCTTTCAATCTTTTTCCTGGCATCTGCCATTGCCTATCAACTCCCATCCGGCCTTAATTATTCTCCTGCCCTGTTCGGACATCTTCTTGTCGGACATTATTTCTGTGACTCCTGAGTAGAGGGAGCTAATATTAAACTTGAGAAAATTCCTGCTGATAAGATTTCCCAGCGCCCCGGCCAATATCAGGTTGGCGTTCTTTATGTTCCCGAGCTGTTCGGCAATTTCTGTAGCCTCTATCTCGAAGGTGCGGAAGTTCTTCTTCTGGCAGTTCTTTACCAGGGAGGAATTTAAGAGAACGTAAGCGTTCTTTTTCAGGTAAGATGCAAGCATCTTGTAAGAACTGTCGTTCATGAAGAGGCCTATGTCGAGTTCCGCGCTTATGGGGGAATATATCTCCCTGCTTTCAGACATGACAATGGTACAGTACACGTACCCGCCTCTCATCTCGGCCCCGTAGGAAGGAAGGCAGGAAACCTCCAGCTTCTGCTTGATCGCGGCGGCGGCCAGAGCTTTTCCTATTGTTAGGATGCCCTGTCCTCCGCTCCCGCCGATCACTATCCGTACTTTTCCCGTTTCTTTTTCACTTTGAGCCTTTTTCTTCATTATCTCTCCACTTGAAGATCCTTCATGCCCACCATGCTTTGGGCTTTGCTTCCCTGATAAGAACGTCTTTCAGGCATTTTATGGCTTTCCTGAGCCCTTCATCGGGACTCATGAGGCTGTCCTCGTGTTCTATGCTTATTGCCCCGTCGTATCCTGTCATGCGCAGAGCCGATATGAAATCGTTCCAGAAATCGTACCCGTGGCCGTATCCGACGCTTCTGAATATCCAGGAGCGGTTCATTTCGTCAAGGTATGTCTTGGTGTCAAGCACCCCGTTGACGGACGTGTTGTAAAAATCTATTTTTGTATCTTTTGCATGGACGTGGTAAACGGCGCCCTTAAGCTTTTTTAAAGCCGCTACGGGATCTATTCCCTGCCAGAAAAGGTGGCTCGGATCGAAATTGGCTCCGATCTCCTGCCCTGCGGCATCTCTCAGCTTCAGGAGGGTTTCGGGGTTGTACACGACGAAGCCGGGGTGCATCTCGAGGCAGATCTCCTTGACATTATGTTTCCTTGCAAAATCGGCTTCATCTTTCCAGAAAGGAATAACTTTTTTTTCCCATTGCCACTTCAGGATGCTTGAAAAATCTTCCGGCCATGGGCATGTTACCCAGTTTGGATAAGTGGAATTCTCGCTGTCCCCCGGGCAGCCCGAGAAGGAAACGATCCGGGGTATTCCAAGCTTTTCTGCGAGAAGGATGGTATCCCTCTGGACTTTTTTGTGGGGACCGGATACCCTGGGATCGGGGTGGAGAGGATTGCCGTGGCATGATAGGGCAGATATTTCAAGCCCCCTTGACTCAACCGCTTTCCTGAACTTTTCGCATCCATTGCCGTCCCCGAGAAGTTTTTCAGGATCGCAGTGAGAGTTGCCGGGGTAATTGCCTGTGCCGATCTCCACGGTTTCAAGACCGAGCTCAAGCGCCTTGTCAAGAGCCTCTTCGTATTTCTTGTCTCCGAACAACACGAGAAAGACGCCCAATTTCATTGTGGACCTCCTGTTTTCCCCCCTCAACGGGAATGTGAGCCTGAAAAAACGGGAACCTTTGAAAAAAAACGGTAAGAACGAAACAAAAGTGGAGGATAAGGGATTTGAACCCTTGACACCCAGACTGCCAGCCTGGTGCTCTCCCAGCTGAGCTAATCCCCCGTTGTTCAAAGGCGGCCAAAAACGCACAGCCTTGTTATATAATAACACGCAGGTTCCTTTTTGTCAACCTTAGCTTTCCGTTTTTCCATCCATGTCTATTCCGGCCTTTAATGTTGACATGGACGGCGCCCGGTGGTATCCTAACGGAGAATCTTTTCAGGATACGTTTAACGGGGATAACAGGGAGGGGCAGAATGATAGACCTTCACACTCACACTTTCATGTCTGACGGGGTGCTCGTGCCCTCGGAACTTGCAAGAAGGGCGGAAGATAAAGGATGCAGGATTATAGGAATAACAGACCATGTGGATTTCTCCAACGTTGAAGCCGTGGTTCTCTCGGCCTGCAGGGCCTGCCGGCACATAAACGGCAGCATGGAGATCAGGGCCGTTCCCGGAGTCGAGATCACACATGTAAGCCCCTCAGAGATAGCGGAGATCTCAAGTATTGCCCGGGAGAAGGGCGCCAGGCTCGTGGTGGTTCACGGGGAAACCGTTGTGGAACCGGTAAAGAATGGAACCAACAGGAAGGCAATCGAAGCCGGGGTTGATATCCTTGCCCACCCAGGGATTCTTTCGGAAGACGATGCAAGGCTGGCTGCCGAGATGAAGGTGTATATCGAGATATCCGGGAGGGGAGGCCACTCCTTCTCCAACGGGAGAGTGGCAAGGCTGTGGTATGAATACGGTTTTCCCGTCCTGTTCAATACGGACGCCCATTCCCCTGAGGACCTTGTTGACGACGCCTTTGCCGGGAAACTCATACTCTCCGCCGGGTTCCGGGAAAAAGATGTTAAAACCGTTATGGAAAACAGTTCAATTCTTGCGGAGAGGTTTCTTGAAAGATAAAATCCCCGGGGTTCCCTTATTGCCGGTGTATCCATGAAAAATAATAAGAAAGTTATCGGAAACAAGGAAGAGGAGAAGGCTTCCTCCAGGGAGAGGCTGGCGCTTGTGCTCTCAGGCGGAGAAAACGAGAAGTCCGTGAAACAGGCCTCAGCACACGTGGGCTGGATGGAACTGAGAGTGGACGGTTTCCTTAAAAGGGGGGAGAAGTTTCCCCCTTCCTACCTGCCCCTGCCTGCCCTGAGAATCATTGGCACCGTCAGGTGGGTAGACGAGAGCCAGGAAGCAGGAATAGATATTTCAGAGGAAGAAAGGCTGGAGATATACAGGGACGTCATTCCTCATGTCGACCTGGTTGACGTAGAAGCCAGAAGCCGTATTGCCGGTCAGGTTCTGCAGGAGGCAAAAAAGCAGGGCAGGGGAACCATCCTTTCATACCACGATTTTTCAGGCACTCCTTCCATTGAGACCCTCGAAGAAATGTACGGAATATGTGGCGCGCTCGGATCCGACATGGTAAAGATAGCGTCGATGGTGCGTTCCCGGGACGATCTTTTCACACTTCTTTCTTTTACTCACAGACACGCCCGGGACAACCGTCTTATCGTTGCGCCCATGGGCGTCTCCGCCGTGGAGAGGTTCATGCCCCTGTTCCTTGGATCCCTTTTCACATACGTATGTTTGGATAGACCGACCGCTCCCGGCCAGCCTTCACTGGTTATGGCCAGGAAGATTTTACAAGGCTTAATGTCGTAAAAAGCCCATGGCGACAAGTTCAAGGATTGTCATGGCAATCGCCGGCATGATCCATAACTTACCCTGGCAATCCTTTCTCCTTCCTTGTTTGGAAAGGAATGCCGCGGCTGTAAGGTTTGCCGCCGTAAGGGTGAAAAGCATGGAGAATATGCCGGCAATAGCCCAAAGGCAGAAAGGGAAAGAAGGCCTGCATAGAAGTTCCAGCAGGATCATCGAAAGAATCACTCCGGTAAGTTTCAATATGTCGCCCTTTGAAAAAAAAGTCCTTGCAAAGTAAGTCTTCTCCCTAAGGCAATAGTTAAGCAGGCTGAAGGAGAATATCCCCATGGACGCGCCTCCGAGCGTTCCAATCATGAACCTACCATTATTACAGGTATTTATCGTTCCCCCGGATGAAAGAAAAATCTCTGTAATGAAGAGTATGAAGAGAAAGATTGAGAATACGGATGCTTCCCTGCTGAAGTGGAGGCATCTTTTCCTTGAGGATGTAATCCAGAGGAATATGAAGGAAGCTGTAAAACCCGTGTAAATTCCTGAACACCTCGCACAGAACGGCAGAATCTTGTCCCCCGCGGCAAGGCAGGCGGCCGGATCTGCACGGCACAGGACGGCAACCAGGCCACTTGTCAGGCTCTTCATGTCCATGTCAGACTCTTCCTCCCGGGCTTTTATGTATACCTGACTGCGCAACAGTTCTTCCCATGACAAAAGAATCTTAACTGCCCGAAAAACCTTTACCGGGACAGGTGGTATTTGAAAATATGCCGTCCATCCAGACCGTGGCGGGCTTTCCAGTGACTGTGAACAAAAGGCAGTGCTTGCACGGCCCGGCCGTTAAGTCATCCCGCTCCTGTTTTCCCATGGACATGTTGAAACAGTATACAGCACGTGCATCCATAAATCAAGGGCTCTTTATATGGGAATATTAATGAGGCAACAAAGCGGTGGGGCAATGTTTTATCTTTTTTCCCTGAGCATTTTTTAACAGATGACGGTTTATTCCTCTCAAAGGATTCTCACCATGAGAAACTTGCAGGCAATGCCGCCAGTTTCGACCATTCGAATCAAGGGATATTATTTAATAGGCTGTGAATAAACCGATTCCTTGCGTAAAGTCGGGTTATTGACAATTTTTCGTAACCCATTATATAATAAGGATGATTTTTTAGCATGGATTAACAAATGGTTCACGTTGTGCTCTTCCTTGCCGGTTACCGTCAGGATCATCCTGAAGGCGGCCGGGAGAGACAACAACGGGAGGAAAAGGAAATATGATGAGCAGAATAAAAGCTTTTCTTATCATTACAATAGTTTTATGCTGCGGCATTGCTGGCAGCGCGGTTGTTTCAACCAGGATTACCAATCCGGAAAAATCTTCCGGACAGCCTGACGGTATTACTTTGGGAGGAGACAGGGAAAACAGCTACGCGTGGTGCATGGATGTTCTTCCCCAGCCTGACGGGGATTACCTTTATGTTGGAAGCAACCGAAACCTGATATACAGCATGCTGCGCGCATACCTGGTGATGGTGGCGGGTTATCCCCTCGAACAGGCTAACGCCATTATCGGGCAGATCTTCAAGGGAGACATAGGTATTGCCACCAATAGCCAGGGCAGGGTTTTCAGGTATAAGGTGGACGGCTCAGCCGGTTGGGAAGAGGTTTACAGGGCCAGTAATGCTTACAGGGGAGCTGTCACTTATACTGACTCTGAAGGCAAGACGGCTCTTTACATGGTTACATCGGCGGCTGTCCCGGGAAAAGTGCTCAAGTTTGCCTCCGATTTCGATCCCGCCCAGGACGTTCCCGATGTCGTCATGAGGCTTAACCAGGTTGACATGCTGGGAGAGGGACCCCTTAGGGCTATAGCAAAGCACGGAGACAGTCTCATTGTCGGTTCCTTCACAAATAGCATTTACATCACAGACCTCCCGGTGAAACAGCCTGACGGAGATGACACGTCTCTCACAGGTTGGACACAGATAGCTTCGCCCCAGAACTTCGG
>JAKPNC010000168.1 GCA_029548585.1 bacterium
TGAGAAAAGATGTTAATCCAATGGTTTTTCCTTACGGGGACGGACCGGGCGGGAAGAATATTCAGGGCATCAGGGTTGAGATGCGGAAGAGAAAGCAGTGGCCTCCTTCTCTCGTGGTAAGAAATGACGACATTTATAGCGCTTCTATTACACTTTCTCCTGAAATATCAAGCGGCCTTTACGAGTTGTCTCTCGGAGGCAGCGAGCCTTTCACCCTGATTGAAATCACCGGCGATAAAGCAGCGTTATATGCGCCTGAAGGTTTCTGGTCGCCATCCGGTTCTCCCATACAGAGGGTAGGAGAAGGTTCTTTTGGACGGGCCGGGGAAGGGATGCCAATGTATTTCCGCGTCCCGCAGGGTCTTCAAAACCTGGAAATTCTTTTTGCAAGTCCGGCCAGGTTAAAGAGACCCGATGGCTCTGTCGCTGTTGATATTTCAGATTCAAATATCGGCAGACTGAGAGTTCCCGTGGAAGGAAAAAGCGGCGTATGGTGCATAGAACCCTTAATCACCAATTTCAAGGGACAGTGCCCCCCGGCATTTTTCAGGCTTTTTAACGTTGAACCTGTTGTTTCATTCGGCATACCGGATTTTCTTCCGGACGAAATAACCGGCAGGCCAAAAACGTTTACCAAAGCCCCAGATGCGAAAAAGGAAGGATACGTATTTGGCAGGGGCATCAACGGGGATTGCCTGGAACTCTCGGACGGCAGAACTCTGACCTTCACCACGGGCCAGAAAAGAGGCGACGGGGGATACGCCTATTTCCCCGGAATGAAAGGGACCGCAGAATTCTGGTTCAAACCGGATCTCCCCACACAAGAAGTTCCCATAATACGTTTCCAGAATAAAGACATGTCTTTCATCAACGGCCCCCATATTGATCTTCGCCACAGGTACTGGCTAAGAGGCGGAAGAAATATATACTCCATGCTACAGGCAGAGATCAAGCATGAGGAAAGTGAAAAAAATCCAGTTGGTTTCCAGGGAAGATTCTTTTTCAGGGGAGATGAATGGGTTCATATTGCTTACACATGGGATTTTACGGGCATGAAGGAACAGAACGGCAATATATCAATCTTCTTAAACGGTTCACGCATTCCGTTCAATTCAGCTCCTTACGGATTGGCCAGGTTTGATCCAAAGAAGAAATTCAACATAAAAACATATGAGAAAGAAAGCAGTGTCGTAATAGGTCCGTTTGAAGGAGCTATCGATCTCCTGAGGATATCCGATAGCGTACGTTATGAAGAAAACTTCAAACCTGATACGAAAAAACTTCAATTGGACGGGAAGACAAAGGTTCTCTTTCTTTTTGACGGGAACATGAAAGGAATAACTGTTTCAGGTGAGGAGATCTTCTTAAAGTGATACTTTCCTGGTATAATGCACGGCTTAACCAGGTATGGTATAACTTTTTGCCGTGCAATAAAAAAGGACAGGGAAATGATAAGGAAAGATTTAATCGAAGAGGTTGCAAATAAGACAGGCCTCCACAAGAGCATAGTAAAACAGGTAACGGACACCTTCCTTGATATGCTCGCAAAGTCTTTGTCTGAAGGCAAGAGGGTTGAGCTCAGGGGCTTCGGTGTTTTTGAAACAAGGAAAATGAAATCGAAGAAAGCAAGAAATCCCAGAACGGGGGAAAGTGTCATAATCCCGGAAAGGGATAAGATAATTTTCAGGACATCAAGGATACTGGGTAAATAAAAGTCCGTCAGTAAGGCATTATTTCAGGCAACGGGGATTCCCTGTATATGTTCAGGTAATAGTTAAGCCTGTTAATGTCTTTTCCGCCCTTCATTTTCTGCCATTGTCCCACAACGATATAAGAGTATACGCCCAACCCGAAAAGAATGAGAGACAGGATGCACATTACTATGCCTTTCGCCTTATTTATCTCGTCTATCATCAGGGCCAGGAAAAAGCCAAGAAAACTTATTCCTATCAATATCAAAGAGAGTAAATATCCAATTTCAAATTCCATCTTGCCTCCTGTCTGTTGGAGCTCTTACTCGCCAATTTCGTATTTGACAAACCTTTTTACTCTGATGTTTTCACCAAGCTTGGCAATAACAGAGTCTATGTACTCCCTGATTGTTATTCCTTCATCCTTGATGTATACCTGCTCGAGGAGGACATTCTCCTTGTAAAAATCGTTAAGTTTGCCCTCAACAATCTTTTCTATAACTGCCGGAGGCTTTCCTTTGCCCTTGAATTGTTCGGCGGATATCTCTTTCTCCTGGGCGATAACTTCCGGGGGAACGGACTCGCGGTCTACCCATGAAGGATTGCATGCCGTGATCTGGAGGGTAAGATTCTTGACGAGATCCTTGAATTCATCGTTCTTGGCTACAAAATCGCTTTCCGTGTTCACCTCAACGAGAACCCCTATCTTTCCGTTGATGTGGACATAGGCGCCTATGAGCCCCTCCCTTGTCTCTCTCAGGGCCTTTTTCTGTGATGCGAGCATGCCCTTCTTCTTTAGAAGGAGCATGGCTTTTTCAAGGTCTCCGCAGGTTTCTTCAAGGGCTTTTTTACATTCTATAACGCTTATGCTTGTTGCTTCTCTGAGCTGTTTCACAAGGGACGTATCAACCTTCATTACTATTCTCCTTTTCTGATTTCTCAACTGTTTCTGCCGGTTTTTCCCTGTCAACCTTCGGCCGCTTCCTTGACTGGGATTCATCTTCCTGTATGCTTGCTTCTTTTGCGGCTATCTCGGCGGCATCCGGGGTTTGCATGGCCTCTGACTTGCCTTCCATTATGCATTCTGAAAGCTTCTTAAGTATTAGGTCTATAGACTTCAGCCCGTCGTCATTTGCCGGGATAGGGTAGTCAACAAGCTCAGGGTTGCTGTTGGTATCTACAATGCCTACGATCTGGCATCCTACCTTTTTTGCTTCCCTGATGAGGTTGATCTCTTTCCTGACATCGACCACTATGATTATGTCCGGATACCTGGTAATGCTTCTTATCCCTTCGAATTTCTTAAGAAGATCCTCCTTCTCTTTCAATATAAGAGAAGCTTCTTTCTTGGTATACAG
>JAKPNC010000187.1 GCA_029548585.1 bacterium
CTGTAGGCATTCCTTATGCCCCCCCCGGTGCCGAGGGACGTTTTTTCCACTGAAAGTGTCACCTTCAGACCCATACTCTTTCCAATGGAAAGAACCTTTTTAAATTCCGAGTTCTTGTATCCCACCCCGAGAAGGACCTCGTTAATTCCGTACTTTTTCAGAAGGGCGAACTTGTACCAGACCAGGGGTATGTTCACAACCGGCAAAAGCGGCTTCGGAGTCTCAAAAGTAAAAGGCCTCAACCTTCTTCCCATCCCGCCGAGCAGTAACAGGGCTTTCATGTAAAATCTCCTTTGCCCTTACTTTGATCACGGAGCTCTTCCCTTGTCTTTAAAAAAGACCGGGTTATTGCCTCATGCAACTCTCTCATGATCAGGGGCATTGATGTTATATTTTCACTCTTTACTAAAAAAGGGAATTCTTTCCTGGCATTCATATTTTGAAAAATTCCCTTGAATTCTCAAATACTCTCTTCCCGCAAATGGCCGGTTCCTCTTTCCTTGCTTCAGAGATCTTCTCAACCACGTAACTTATTTTGGACGGGTCGTTCCTCTTCCCCCTGAAAGGCTCAGGCGCAAGGAAGGGAGCATCAGTCTCCGCCATTATCCTTTCACCCGGATATTCACTGCAGGACTTCCTTACATCTTCTGCTTTTCCAAAGGTTATTATACCCGTAAAAGAGATATAAAATCCCTTATCCCTGCAATAAGCCGCAAGTTCAGGATCGCCCCCGAAGCAGTGGAAGACAACCTTGCCGGGCAATTTCTCCTTTTCGAAAAGGCCTATGATCTCGTCCCTGCTGTCTCTCTGGTGAACGACCAGGGGAAGACCGAGGAATCCTGCAAGCTGGATGTGCATCAGGAGGAAATCCTTCTGTTTCCGCTCAAATTCCCTTCCCCTGTGGAAATCAAGGCCCGTTTCACCTATTCCGACAACGTTATCTTCCTTTGCAAGTTTTGAAATCATCTTCATGGTCCGGGAATCAGCATCCCCGACCTCTGAAGGATGTATTCCCACAACAGCCTTGAAGATGCTGTTCTCACGGGCCATTTCCACTGAAAAGGAGCTTGAACCGGTGTCGATCCCTATGTTGATAATATAAGAAACCCCATTCCTGGCGGCATTCTCAACCACTTCCTTCCTGTCCTGGTCAAAATCCGGAAAATCCATGTGGCAATGGGTGTCTATGTACATTCGGCGCCCCTAATCTTAAGGGAAAAATCAACGGCCCTTGCGGAATGGGTTATGGCTCCTACGGAAACCCTGTCGGCGCGAAGCCCTTTCAGGCTGCCGATATTCCTGAAATTCACGTTTCCCGACCACTCTATCTCCAGGCCTTTCCTGCCTTCTCCCACGGCTTCCCTGAACTTCTCCAGTTCCGCGATATCGGCGTTGTCGAACATGATAATATCGGCTCCCGCCTCGAACGCCCTCAGCGCCTCCCCGGCGTTTTCAACCTCCACCTCGACCTTATACCTGCCGGCGGACGATTCCCTGGCCCTTATGACTGACCGGTATACCGCTTCCGCCCTGTCGGCAATTCCGTTTTTCTTCATGAACGCAAATATATGGTTATCCTTAATCATCACCATGTCGAAAAGGCCGAAACGGTGGTTCCTGCCTCCTCCAATCCTCACAGCGTATTTTTCGAGATTCCTGAGCATGGGCTTTGTCTTCCTTGTATCGTAAATGTTCAGGCCGCCCGCCTTTTCAACGAAAGCCCGGGTCAGTGTCGCCACTCCCGAAAGGTGCTGGAGAAAATTGAGCGCAGTCCTTTCGGCCTTCATCATAGTCTTAACCCCGCAGACCACCCTGCCTACCTCGGTATTCCCGGAAAGATAATCCCCGTCGCCGTACCTGAATCTGAAATCGCATTCCGAAGAGAGGCAGAGAAAAACCTCCCTGAAAACGCCGATTCCGCACAGGAGACAATCTTCCTTGGCGATAAGGGCCGCCTCAACGGAGAAATCCCTTCCGAAGAGACAACCCGTGGTCACGTCTCCGCCGCCGATATCTTCATCGAGGCTTTGTTTTATCAGTCTTCTGAGCTCTTTTTTTTCTTCCAACTTTAACCTTCCTTTGAGAAATTCTTGCAACTATCCTGCTTTAATTATAAAATCTTACCTGTTTTAAATCAAATCGCCAGGCAGAGAAAGGAGACCTTCATGGAAGATCCCCAACATTGCAGGCAACGCCCTGAAAGCCCTGGCAAAATAAGGATAATCAGTCTTATCTTATGGGAAAACCTGATACGGTTAAAATGAAAATCAAGGGTTATATTTTCGGAACGCTGGCTTCCGCCATATGGGGAAGCGTTTTCTTTGTCGGACGCGTGGTTATGGAAAACGGGGATGTGCACCCGTTCGTTATAAGTTTACTCAGATGCTTCTTCGCATCCATCTTCCTGCTGGCGGTAATGGGAAAACGGTCGAACCAGGTGGCGGAGGCTTTAAAGAAAGACTGGAAGATATTCTTATTCCTTTCCTTTACGGGCATCTTCATATTCAACATACTGGTTTTCGCCTCCCTCATGTACACGACGGCTACTTCTTCCAGCATCCTGATGAACGCAAACCCGATCTTCATTGTCCTGATAGCGTCATGCATGCTTAAGGAAAAGATATCCTCATCAAAGATTTTAGGGGTAATCCTTGGATTCGCAGGGTGCGTGATGGTTATTCTGGGAACAGGAAGAAGCGATCCGGCCCGCATGGCAGGACTGCTGAAAGGCAACATTCTGGCCCTTGCCGGATCCCTTTGCTGGGCAGTCTACACGGTTGCCGGCAAGTACCCGACAGAAAAGTACGGGGCCATTCTCACGACCTTCATCACCTTTACTTTCGGCTTCCTCTTTTTCCTTGTCACAAATACACTGATGGGTATCCCTGTGTCCGGCACAGGGTTTCCGGTTCTTCTGGCCGGAGCATACCTGGGCATCATCCCGGCAGGAGTCGGATACACCCTCTGGTACCACTCGCTCAGGTATATAGAGGCGGGCAAGCTCGGCATACTGCAGTACGTCACCCCTGTAACAACCGCCCTTCTCTCTGCGGCATTCCTCAGGGAATCATTCACCCTCTTCATGGCCGCGGGAATGGCCGTCATCTTCTTATCGATATACATATCGGACCCGTCCCTCCGGATCTCCCGCAGAAGCAGGAATCAATTATCCGGATAATCAGGTCCGTATCATGATTCGTGAATCTACAGCCTTAAGCCCTTTCTCATATACAAATACAGGGTTAAGCTCGATGTCAGTAATGAGCGGGCTGAGAAGAAGTATCTCTCCCACCTTGATCACGGTATCCGTTACAGAGCCGATATCCACGGGTTTCTTCCCGCGGGTTCCTGCCAGGAGAGGATATGATTTCAGATCCCTGAGCATGGCAGAGATTTCATTTTTTGTTGCCGGGAAAGAAAGGAAGGAAACATCCCTGAGAACCTCGACGTAAATACCTCCCAGCCCGCACATCACCACGGGACCCAGAACGGCATCCCTCCTCGCCCCTATTATCATCTCAAGTCCAGGTTCTTCCATTCTGCACACCTCTATTCCAGCAAAACGCATGCCCGGATAATGCCTGAGGCAGTTTTCACGGATGAGATTAAAGGCTTTTTCCGCTTCTTCCCTGTTTTTCACGTTAAGGACCACCCCTCCGGCATCGGTTTTGTGAAGGATATCGGGAGAAACTATCTTCATGGCAACGGGATATCCCACCTTCGAAGCCACCCCGGCAGCCTCGTTTTCATTGAAGGCTATTCCTCTTTCGGGCATTCCTATACCGGCAGCCTTAAGGATCTCCGCAGACTCCCCGGCAAGAAGGAAATCCCGTTTTTCGCCCGCAGCGCGGTCTATAATCGGGCCGGCTGCCGCTCCCGCGCTTCCCTGGTCGAGCAGGCGAATCTCCCTGCCAGGGTCCATTGCCCTTCTCCTGCAGTACGCGTAGAGTGCATCAAGGCATGAAACACCCCTGAGAAAATCGTCAAAGACCGGGACATCCCTCTCCCTGAGAAAAGCCACCGCACCGTCTATGCTCTCGTTGCCGAAGGCCGTGAATATCAGTATCTTTCCGGCACTGCGCGCATAGAGGTAGCTCTCTGCCACGACACCGGCAATCATGTCGATATCGCAGAAATCAACCTGGCAGTGTATGATAAGGATTGCATCTATGTTCCCGTTGTCTATACCGGCCCTCACGATTCTGCTGAAGGTTTCATGGGTAAAGTCTGATGTTATATCGACCGGGTTCCTGAAAGATCCAAGCCTTGAGATAATCGGCTCGAATGTCGCTTTCAGGTCATCCTGGCAGTCATAAAGGGGGATATGCCTCTTTTCCATGGCATCTGTCACGATAACTCCAAGGCCGCCTCCGTTGGTAATCACAAGGGTGTTATGCCTCCGGGGAAGGTCAACCCTGGCAAAGAAAGCCGCCCAGTCAATGGCCTCGTGGAGGGAATCGGTCCTCAGGACGTTGCACTGCTTCATCACGGCCGCGAAAAGATCGTCCGGGCAGGCGAGCGAACCGGTATGCGAGGCGGCCGCCCTCGCCCCTTTCTCCGACCCTCCCGATTTGACAATGATCACAGGCTTCACGGCGGATAATTTCTTCAATACCTTGACAAACCTGTACCCGTCCCTGAGGCCTTCCATGTAAATAATTACAACCCTTGTACGGCTATCTTCGGTAATATATTCAAGCAGGTCGGAATCATCAATGTCGGATTTGTTGCCCACTGAAAAAAAGGCCGAAAGGCCGAGGCTCTTTATCTCGGGCATGCCGGTAAGGGCGACACCCAACCCCCCGCTCTGGGATATGACCGCCACCGGCCCGGGGGATATGTTCTGCATGCCAAAGGTCAAATTCAAACTCGAGGCAGCGGAATAATACCCGAGAACGTTAGGCCCCAGTATGCGCATCCCGTTTGCCCTGGCATACATGGCAATCTCGTTTTCCTCGCTTATCCTGCCCACGTCGGAAAATCCCGAAGTTATGACAATCCCGTACCTGACCCTCTTGCCCACGCATTCCCTGACGGCATCAAGCACGTTTTCCGCCGGAATGACTATGGCGGCCACGTCTATCTCCCCGTCCACAGAAGAGATATCGGGATAAACCTTCAGGCCGAGGATCTCCCCTCCCCGGGGATTAACGGGATAGATCTTTCCGGGATAACCTCCGGCAAGGATATTCTCTATGAGAAGATAACCAAGTTTCCTGGTATTGTGTGAAGCGCCAATAATTGCTATTCCACGGGGCTCAAAAAGATATTTCATAATTCATTCTCCGTTCTTTCCGTAAAGTTCATGGCTCAACCTCAAGGTAAACAATTATACTACAGAAGTCATCCATAACCAATTTCACCCGCTCCGGCGGCCGGCTCGTTTCTTTTCCCTCTTTCCTGC
>JAKPNC010000195.1 GCA_029548585.1 bacterium
ATATCTGACGAAAAAGCCCCTGCCAATTACAGGAGTTCCGCCCACATGCTGATTGCCAAATCCTACCTGTCGGAGAAGAAGAATGAAGAAGCCCTCACGGAATTGAAAAAATTGGCAGAGGCCCCTTACGCAACGGTGAAAGACAAGAGGGAAGCTGAAAAGAACATTAAACAGCTTGAAAAGAAGTAAATGTAATTACTTTTTTTATATTCGGAAAGAATTACCGCCCGGTTGGCGCCGGCAAAAAGACCTTTATTTTTTCTATCCCCATAAGATGATAAATCCTCAACAAATCTGCGCATTTTCTCGTAAGATGTCAGCCTTTTACACGGATAGAATTTTTTCTTGTTAATGATTCCTTCGTGATGACGCATTTACTAAACTTTTTCCACCCAAACCCGTCATAATATCAAAAGGCTATAATAAAATTGTTGAATTCTTTTTAAGAGAAAGGAGGTGGGAAAAAATGAAAAACACAATCATGGCGGCAAAAAGCATCTTCCTGTTAATATTAGCGTTAGCCATCTCATCCACTGCAAGTCCGGGATATGCGGACGATTATGAAGATTACAGGTTTTCCAGGGAGGAGCTCACTCAGATGATTTCTCCCATAGCCCTCTACCCGGACTCCCTTCTTTCACAGGTACTTATGGCGTCCACCTATCCTATCGAGATAGTAGAAGCGGAAAGATGGCTCAAAAAGAACAAGAGGCTTAAAGGAGACGGGCTTAACAGGGAGCTTCTTGACAAGGACTGGGACACGAGCGTTAAATCCCTTTGCCACTTCAGGGATGTGCTTTATTCGATGAGCGACAAGATTGACCAGACAAGAAGGCTCGGGGACGCCTTCCTGGTTCAAGAAGAAGAGATGATGGATATCGTGCAGGAACTCCGCAGGATTGCATACAGAAGGGGTAACCTGAAAAGCACACTGGAACAGAAAGTCATACTGGAAGGAAGCATGATACGTATAGAGCCATCATTTACCCAGGTCGTATACGTTCCCGTATATGATCCCATGTATGTTTACGGGCAATGGCCATACCCTTCTTATGCGCCTTACTACTGGTATTATCCTTACTCTTACAGTATCAGGTATATCCATTTCGGTTCACCCGTTTCCATAGGAATAGAATGGTTTGCCTGGACATGGTTTGACTGGCCTTCCCTGCGCATCATCATATCATGGGACCATTCCCAAAGGTACCACAGGCATTATAATGTTCACAGGGTTGAACCGCTCCCTTACTGGTACCATGACCCCTTTCACAGGAGGGGAGTAGCATACAGGGACAGGAATACGAGAGAACGTTTTACCAACAGGCCTCCCCGGACAGGCCGGGATTACAGGGAAAGACCTTATACAGGAGACAGGGAGAATCCCGGAAGGCCGGGGCCGACCGGCACCCCGCCTGAAAATGACAGGCTGACAGACCGGGATCGGTATAGAGAAAGGGATGTGACGCCCCGGACAAGTCCGGGCATGCCTGCGGGACCGGGAGACACAGACTTCCCCGGGAGAGATAGGCCCCAAAGACCTTCCGGAGTGAACGAAAGGCAGAGAGACGATCAGGACGTTCCGGCCATGAACCAGGAAGAGCGGGAGACCAACTCCCCCGCAAGAGAGAGGCCTCAAAGATCTTCCGGGGTAAACGAGAGGCAGAGAAACGATCAGGACGTTCCGGCCGTGAACCAGGAAGAGCGGGAGACCAACTCCCCTGTAAGAGAGATGCCTTCGCAGTACAGGGATAGAAGAGAAAATTCAATTCCGCCTTCTTATAGGC